>JAYSYV010001021.1:0-3987 GCA_043727245.1 Chloroflexota bacterium
TATTCGGTACTGAGGGCATAGTCGGCGGCGATAGTTTCAGCCGGGACGTTCGTCAGCCCTAGCAATAAAGCGATGACTATGCCGGTTCGGTCTTTCCCGGCAGTACAGTGGAACAGGAACGGGAAACTGTCTGGCAGTAGCAAAGTCTCAAACAGCAGCTTGAACTGGGGCTGGCTGTTATCCAGCATATCTTTATAAAAGTCCACCAGGTCGGGCAGACTCTGGGCCAGCTTTTCGTCTTTATTTAGCGAAATATTCAGATAGGTCAGGGCGGTTGACCGGGCCAACACATTAGGCGAGATTTCCAGTTCGGCGGGGCGGCGCAGGTCTATAATCGTTCGGATGGAATAACCCAGCAGTTTTTGCTGGCTTGACTGAGGTAAACGGTGCAGCCCATCGGCCCGGAACACGGTTCCCCAGCGGGTCAGGCGGTCGTCGCTGGTGGCATAACCCCCAATATCGCGCAGGTTGTAACAACCTTCTATTTCAATCCGGCGGACCGGCAATTCAATTTGACTCATGATAAGTATTCTTCCAACTTTCGTTTATTTTCCCGGCTCACTATTCCGGCCAGTCTAATTGGTTCAAGGCCATTCTAAGTTAAGAGAGTTACTGAGGCAAACTCAAACCATACAGATCAGGGCCGGATTGTTCCCTTGCCGCTAAAATTGTGCTATTTCGGTGAGCTTTTCGACGCAAAAAAAGTGTTAAGAGTAAAATCCTCAGTAAATTGGCTCTCTTTCCCAACTGGTAGTAAAATCTATAGCAGTCCGGCGCTGCCCCTGCCTTCCGCCGGTTATCTTGCGATGTCGCCAGGTGTCGTAAGGGGCGGAGGGTGGCCGGTTAGCGAGTGGTGTTGGGGCTGCTTTGCGGTTTTAGCCATACTGTATGATTTTTGTTCCTTAGAAATCCCAACAGTTTCCAGGAACAGCCGTTATGCCCCGCCTGAAATAATCCTCACAAACTTGTAGGGTGATGTTTCCATGAAAGGAGTCATATAGAAAATGAGTTACAACGTAACTTTGATACCAGGCGATGGAATTGGGCCGGAAGTAGCCGAAGCAGCCCGGCGCGTGCTGGAAGCGACCGGCATAGAGTTTAATTGGGATGTTCAAAATGCCGGGAGTGAGGAATTAGAGCGCAGCGGCGAGTTGCTTCCCGAAGTAACCCTGGCCTCTATTCGCCGTAATAAAGTCGCTCTTAAAGGCCCGATTACAACCCCGGTCGGCACAGGCTTTCGGAGCATCAATGTTTCGTTGCGCCAGCAGCTTGATTTATATGCCTGTTTCCGGCCCTGCCGGTTGTATAAAGGGGTCCGTACTCGCTTCGATAAAGTGGACCTGGTGGTAGTCAGAGAAAATACCGAAGACCTCTACTCCGGCATCGAATTTGAAAAAGGTTCAACCGAAGCCCTGATTGAGGTTGCCCTGATTGAGAAAATCAAGAATATCAAAATTCGGGATGATGTGGGTATCAGCATCAAACCTATAAGCGAGTTTGGCAGCCGCCGGATAGTAGTCGCGGCCTTCGAGTATGCGCGGGCCAACAACCGCCACAAAGTAACTGCCGTCCATAAAGCCAATATCATGAAGTTTACCGATGGTTTGTTCCTGCGTATCGCCCGTGAGGTGGCCCAGAATTACCTCGATATTAAGTTCCAGGATGTTATTGTAGATAATATGTGTATGCAATTGGTCCAGTATCCCGAAGATTATGATGTGCTGGTGCTACCTAACCTTTACGGCGATATTATTTCCGACCTGGGAGCGGGCCTTATCGGCGGCCTGGGCATGGCTCCCGGAGCTAATATCGGGGACGACTACGCTATCTTTGAGGCGACTCACGGCAGCGCTCCCGACATCGCCGGGCAGAACAAGGCCAATCCGCTTGGCATGATTCTCTCCGGGGTTATGATGTTGCGCCACCTGCGAGAATTTGAAGCAGCCAACCGCCTGGAAGCGGCCATTGAAGAAGTTATCGAAGAAGGTACGGAAGTTACCGCCGACATGAAAGCCGACCGCAAAGACCCTAGCGCTGTTGGCACAATCCAGGAAGCCGATGCCATAATTCGACATATAAAAAGTAGTCAGTAGCCAGGTGCCTGGTTGGGTAATCAGCTTTTAGTAAAGATTGGGTTTGTTATCGGGTTAAGAATCGCCTTGACAGGATAGGTGATTCTTATTCAAACTTGAATCTACTGGCTACTGACCACTACTTGCTTTAGACTGGTTCAAGGGCATGATGCGGGGTGAGCGGCAACTCTATGCTAATCGCGTCACCGGGCCGGACCTGCCCACCTCGCACGACAACCGCCATGACTCCGGCCTTGCGGACCAGATTGCCCGCTTCGTCCCGGCCCAGTACCGCCGCCATCAGGCCGGGTTGAATACCGTTGAGTTGGTTGCAGGGGTTTCGCAATCCGGTAATTACGATTACGGCCTCGCCGCCCAGTTGTAAGCGAGTGCTGATCGGTAGGCCCAGTAAATCAATGCCCTGGGTAGTGATATTTTCGCCCATCTGACCGGCCTCGACCTCGAAACCGGCCTGGCGCAATTCCTGGTGAAGTTCGGTGTGAATCAGGTGAACCTGGCGGAAATTCGGCTGGCTGGGGTCGTGGGCCACCCTTGAACGATGCTGGACGGTGACTCCGGCGTGAGTATCACTCTCGATGCCCAGCCCTTCCAGCAGTTGGATGGCTGTTTGATTAACTTTGCTCATTGAATGGGTGGGGCTACTGCTCACTGCCACGACTCTTGCGCTCATTTTAACCTCCTGGCTATCCTGGCTAATTAATCCATATCCAGGGGCGGGTAATAGTTTTCACCTCCGCCGATTTTCCGTACATCGTTCAACCAATCACTATCGTACACAGCGGTTGGTCCCTGCCCAGGCGTAACCATGCTCCAGGCTTGCCGCCGGTAAGTCCAGTTATCCGGTTGCAGGCGATGGGCTTGCCTGAAATGGCCGGTAGCCAAATCAGTTTGGCCCTGCCGGTACAGGTATTGGCCCAGTTCAAAATGGGCCGCGCCTAGGGCTTCCTCGATCGGGCGGGGCTTACTGCGGGCCAGTACTTCTTCCGGCGGCAGAGCATAGCGGCTTTTTGCGCCTTTAGCGACCCAATCGTGCAGGGCAGCCATATATTTCTCTGGCTCCCGGCGTATTTTATTCGCTTCGGCTCGGGCTTCCAGGACATAAGCCGGAGCGTTATCAGGTAATGGCGGGGTAGGTCTTGGAGTGCTGGGTGGGGCGGCTGTTTCGGGCGGGCGAACTATTATACCTTCTTCATCAATCCAGACCCCGCATGGCACATTTACAAAACCGAACAGTTCGTCTACCAGATGCCCGGCATCAATCAGAGAAGGATGAGTTGGGTTGGCGGCTTCGATGAAAGGTAGGGCTTTTTCGCCCAGGGTATCCAGGGCCACCGTCACGATTTCCAAACCTTGCGGGTATAATTCCTGGCGTACAGTCTGCCACACGGGCAGATCAAAGCGGCAGCCTCACCAGGAGGCCCAGGTTATCAGCAGCACTTTTTTGCCGCGCAAGGAACTAAACCGGAAAAGCTGGCCCTTCCAGTCGGGCAACTCAAAATCGGGCGCGGTGGCCGTGGTCAGGGCTTTGCCGCCGCTTTCCGGCCCCAGGCTCCACAATCCGGCCACTTCGTCATGGACCAGTGGCATGGAAAGCCTTTCCGCCAGCTTTTGCACATCAATCATACCGTCTTCGGTCAGCACTTTGACCGGGAGCGGAACGCAAATTTCGGCTTTGCAGGCTCCTTGCGGCTTGATTTCCCAGCCGGTCCGGGCTTTTAGCTCGTCCGGCGCGACTAATAGATTGTTAAGTATCACTTTTCCTCCTCATTTATGCTAAAGAATTAGTTGCGCGTCATCAAAGAGAACATCAAAAATCCACCCAGGCTTACCAAAGACATAATGATAGCCAGCGGCAAAGCTGTACCGTTCCCGCCGATACTGACCAGGGGCGAAA
>JAYSYV010001022.1:0-3984 GCA_043727245.1 Chloroflexota bacterium
GTGCTGGATGCCTACCGCAAGCAGTTGGAAGAAGGCAGCGAAACCGCTGAGGCCGCTCCGGCGGCCAGTTAGTTACCGGCAGTCACTTTAGACTGCTACTCTAAAATACATTTGAAGATTTTTTCAGTAGCCTTATCTGAATGAGAACCGGCAACTGACAAGAGTTTTAAGAAAGGAATTTGCATAATGGCTACCATAGCCCAGATTGTTGAAGACATCAAGACTTTGAACGTGCTGGAAGTTTCCGAGCTTGTTAAGCTTCTGGAAGACACCTTTGGCGTAACCGCTTCCGCCCCGGTCGGGTTTGCTGCTGCCCCGGTTGCCTCCGGTGACGGCGCTGCCGCCGCTCCGGTTGCCGTTGAGCAGACCGAGTTCGACGTTATCCTCCAGGAAATCGGACCGAACAAGATCAACGTCATCAAGGCCGTCCGCGAACTGACCAGCCTCGGCTTGAAAGAAGCCAAAGACCTGGTTGAAGCCGCTCCTAAAGCCGTTAAGGAAGCCGTTACCAAGGAAGAAGCCGAGACTGCTCGCGCCCGTCTGACCGATGCCGGCGCTACCGCCCTCGTGAAGTAATCAGGCTTTAACTCCTGTTAAACAAATTAAGCCCCGGTGCTGCTTCTGGTAGTGCCGGGGCTTTTTGATATTAAAATCTAATCGGTTATTAAACAAGTTTCTTTTGTGATACTATGGGACAGGCTCTAATATTGCGAAGGTTGCTTCTCAGCCTATATTTGTTACCGTGAAGCTAATATGAGTTCAAGCTTACCCAGTAAGAATTGGCTGCTTATGGGGATAATATTATTCGGATATGGTATTTAAATTAAAACGGGCCATCTTTCAGCTAAAATGGAAATGAATAGTTTGTTATGCCAATTATAATACGGCTTTCCAAACCAGACCCATCCAGGGTTGCCGACCGAAAACGGCTGGCCTTTTTGGTTCCCCGGCGCAGCCAGCGCACCGAATGGCTGGACGAACCGGGCCATTCCAAAGAAACTCTGGCCGGGAATTTTAAGGACATCGCTTTTCTAAATCGCTGGTTTGGCGGCTGGAATCTGGTTGATAAATGCCTGCGGCCCTTTCTGCCGGAAGTTAAACCAGCCACGCTAACTATGCTGGATTTAGCTTCCGGGGCGGCAGATGTACCGCTGGCTTTAGCTCGGCGCTGGCACAAGCACGGCATCAATCTTGAAATAACTGCCGTGGATATTGACCCGGTTATTGTAGAACTAGCCCGTGAGGCGGCCCAACAGGCCAAAGTAACTAATTTTGAAGCGATTGCGGCAGATGCGTTTACCTATCCCTGGCCTGACAACCGCCGCTATGATTTCGTGACCTGCTCGCTGGCCTTTCACCACTTCTCGCCGGAGATGTGCGTCGAAATGCTGCGGCTGATGAGCCGCCTGACCGGACGGGCTTTCGTGGTGAACGATTTACGCCGGAGTTGGTTTGGCTGGTTCGGCTCAAAACTGCTGACCTGGCTGGTGGCCCGACACCCCTTCACGCGCCACGATGGGCCGCTCTCGGTATTGCGGGCCTATACAACCCAGGAAATGGCGGCCCTGGCCCATTCCGCCGGTCTGGACCCGTCTATCCACCTGACTATCCGGCGCGGCCCTTTCTCGCGCCTGGCTCTTGTCGGGGAGCGTTTAACGTAAAGGAGTTTCCGCTTGTACATCGAAAACACTATGGTAGTCCGGGGAGAATGGGAAAGCATCTGGCAATTATCCAGCCAGATTGACAAGTGGCCGGAGTGGTTTTCGCATTACCGCAAAGTTACCATTCAATCGGTCAGCCTCGGTGGCCTGGTGAAACACGCCTATATGAGCTGCTGGCGTGATATTTTGCCGGTAAGTTGGCATACTATCCAGAGGTTGGAACATTCAGACGACCCGGCGCAGGCTCGCGTCCACTACAACCACGTAAAGGGTGTAACTAAAGGCATGGAAGTAATCTGGCACTTCGCGCCGTTGGATGAAGGCGTTTACCGCATAACAATCACTCACGACTGGTCGCCCGGTTGGCCGCTGGTCGGTGGATTGGCTTCGCGGCTGATTAGCCAATTAATTGTCCATAACATCGCCGACAAGACCCTGGCGCGGGTAAAAGTGATGGCCGCTAAAGAACCGACCTTGGCGCAATAATACTAGAAAGCAGAAATACATGATAACGGATGACCGGTGGCAATCGGAGCAGCTTAAAGAGCGCACCCAGCGCGAAAAGCGGGTAGTTATTACCGGCATTGGAGCGGTGACACCTATTGGGGTCGGCCAGAAAGGTCTGTGGGAAGGAGTGCGGCGCGGCCAGTCGGCGGTGCAACGCATTACCCGGTTCGACCCAGGCCAATTTCGCAGCCAGATTGCCGCCCAGGTAAACGACTTCGACCCTCACGAATGGGTTCACGATGGTAAAAAGCTGCGCCGGATGGACCGCTTTTCCCAGTTTGGTATGGCGGCGGCTATGATGGCCCTGGAAGATGCCGGGCTGGACCTCAAGGACAAGGCCAACCCTTATTCGCCTGAAGAAATCGGCTGCTACATCGGGACGGCTCTGGGCGGCATCAGTTACGCCGAAGAACAGCATGAAATCTATCTACGCGAGGGGATTAAGGCGGTCAGCCCTATGCTGGCTCTCAGTATCTTTGGCGGGGCGGCCAGTTGCAATATCGCGATTGAACTTGGCCTGAACGGCCCGAACGTAGCCAATGCCAACAGTTGCGCCAGCGGCACCATTGCCCTGGGTGAAGCTTTCCGGCTCATCCGCAGAGGGGGGGCCAGGGCAATGCTGGCCGGTGGGGTTGAAGCGCCGCTGGCTCCCCTGGTTTATGGCTCATTTTCGGTGATTAAAGCTTTGTCCAGCGCCAACGAAACACCCGAACTGGCCTGTCGCCCGTTCGATAGGAACCGGGACGGCTTTGTAATGGCCGAAGGCAGCGCTATATTGCTGCTGGAAGAATACGAAAGCGCCCTGGAACGCAACGCGCCTATTTATGGGGAAATCCTGGGCTACGGCACGACTAACGATGCCTACCACATGACTGCGCCGTTACCCGGCGGCGCTCAGGCGGCTCGCTCTATACGAATGGCCCTCTACGAAGCGGGGCTGAGTCCGGCTCAGATTGGTTATATCAACGCCCACGCCAGCAGCACTCCGCTCAACGATAAGACCGAAACTCAGGCCATTAAAACGGTCTTTGGCGAACTGGCCTACCAGGTTCCTATCAGTGGCACTAAAGGTATGCATGCACATTCCCTTGGCGCAACCGGGGCGATTGAGGCAGCCATTTGCAGCCTTATTTTTCGGCACGACTACCTGCCGCCCACGGTCAATTTGCGGGACCGCGACCCGGAATGCGACCTTTCTTATATCAAAGACAGTGGCCTCGACCGTTCGGTTGATTATATTTTGAGCAATTCTTTTGGGTTTGGGGGGATAAATGCGGCCCTGGTCCTTGGTCGGGTCTAAGCGTCATCGAGTACCTGAAACCCCAGAAATAAGGTCATAAAAAAGATTAAAACATCTAAAAGAGGCTGAAATGGGCTTTTACTCTGAAAGAATTTTACCACGATTAATGAACTCCGCTATGGCAGATAAAAGCATGGAAGAATTCCGCCGCAAGGTGCTGGTTGGGGCAAAAGGTGAAGTGCTTGAGATAGGTTTTGGGAGTGGCCTTAATTTACCCTTTTATCCAACCACGTTAACTCACCTTACAGCGGTTGATATTAACCCTGGCATGGAGAAGTTAGCCCGCAAAGTGATAGCAAATTCCCCTGTTGGGGTTGAATATCTAATAATTAACGGTGAGAAACTTCCCTTCAAGGAGCAGTCCTTCGATACCGTGGTCAGTACCTGGACTCTATGTAGCATTGAGCGGGTTGAACTGGCCCTTAGTGAAATCCGCCGAGTGTTGAAGCCGGATGGCAAATTTTTATTTATCGAACATGGATTAAGCCCGGAGACAAAGACCCAACGCTGGCAGAA
>JAYSYV010001023.1:0-3983 GCA_043727245.1 Chloroflexota bacterium
CCATGTAGTTCGACGTAGCCAATTACAACATCAATGCCCTGGGACTTCAGGTCGCGAGCTTCTTCCAGCATGGTATAGGTTTTGCCAACCCCGGCCGCCGCCCCCAGGAATATCTTGAGGCTCCCACGGGAACGGTAAGGCCGCCAGAAAGTTGGTTGTTTTTCATCAACTGAGGATGTGATATTTGCTCGTTCCACTGAATTATCGGTTTGAGTTGGTTTACTTTCAGCGGGTTGGGCCACTTCGTTAGTAGGATTCAGGACATCCGAAAGTGAAAGCTGCCGGGGTTTTGGCCGAGGCGGGGGTATGTTTGGCAATAATCCTTCTTTTTCTTCACTCATTTCTTAAAACCTGCTACATATTATACAGAAATATTATAGCAGGTTTCAGGACAGGGTAGTCACCTGGGTATAAGAATTAAAAGTAACTACACAGCCTATTGACAGAGCTGCTAAATTAAAACCATGAATTTAGAAGAAATCGAACAACTCAAAGCCGAAAACGCGGGCCTCAAAAGTCAACTCGCTCAAGCCCTAGAGCGGGTGGCGCAGCTTGAGGCTCAATTAGCTCTCAACAGTCGTTATTCCGAGTTATGAGAAAGCAAATTTTCTCATTATTCTGGCTTAGTCAATTCGACTAACGTGCTTTTTAATTAAATATCTTAATCCCCTATTTAGCCGGGGCAGGGGGAGCGCCAAAAGCGGCATCCAGGGCCAGGTTAAGTTTCAGAACATTTACCCGTGGCTCACCCAGCACGCCTAAATCACGTCCGTCAGTATTCTGGCTAACGAGAGCCTGGACCTGGGCCGGGGTAAGGTTTGCGGCCTTGCCGCCCTCGGCTTTACGGGCAGCGACTACCCTGGTTACCTGTAAAGTGGCCGCTTCGACCGAAATCTGGGGGTCCAGGCCGCTACCACTGGCCGTTACAATATCGGCCGGGAGTTTGGCATCGGCGGCCAGACCGTTTTCCTGCCGGAACTGGTCGGCGTAATTCTTGATTCCCAGGTAGCTGCCCGGCACATAATAGGTATCGGCCTTGCCTGCTACCGGAGTTCCACCGGGAGGAGGGGTAGCCCCGGCGGCCACGGTTACTTCGCTGCCGTTACCTTCAATCAACTGGGGGTTGGTCGGTCCCAGGTTAGAAGCGCTGGAACCAGCGGCGTTGTAGCCGACCACACTGGGCCGGCCGTGGAAGTATTCACTCCGGGTAAACTGCTGGCCGATAAGCTCGGAACCGATTACCTGACCCTGCGAATTGGTGATGAGGCTGCCGTTAGCCTGTTTGTTGAAAACCACCTGGCTGATACCCCAGACGGCCAGGGGATAAATAACCGCGACTAATATTAACAAAATTACTACAACTTTAACCGAATTCCAGGTTTCGCGTCCTAACGTCTTTAACATTTTTTCTCTCTTTTTCTTAAGAACTTTTGGTTCGGCTCGCCAGGCTGTAGCGTCATTGTTACATCCTGGCGGCTTTACTTTACCTGCTACCTGACACCCAGTACGGTCAGTAGTACATCGATTATTTTGATGCCGATGAAGGGGGCCACGACCCCACCCACGCCGTAAATCAAAAGGTTGCGCCTCAAAATGGCTGCCGCACCCAGCGCCCGGTACTTGATACCGCGCAGAGCCAACGGCACCAGCAAAATGATAATCAGAGCATTAAAGATAACCGCGCTCAAGATTGCCGTGTAGGGCGAGGTCAGCCCCATGATGTTCAAAGGTCCCAGGTAGTTCAGATAGTCCTGGGGCGTTCGAGGGTTGGCTACAACCGCTCCCACCGCGAACATGGCTGGAATGATGGCGAAGTACTTGGCGACATCGTTGGCTACCGAGAAAGTAGTCAAGGCCCCACGGGTCATTAAAAGCTGCTTGCCAACTTCTACAATCTCAATCAACTTGGTCGGGTTGCTATCCAGGTCAACCATGTTCCCGGCTTCTTTGGCGGCGGTAGTGCCACTGTTCATGGCTACCCCCACGTCGGACTGAGCCAGGGCCGGGGCATCATTGGTGCCGTCCCCGGTCATCGCCACCAGTTTGCCGCCCGCTTGCTGCTGCTTGATCAGCTTCATCTTGGTTTCAGGGGTGGCTTCGGCCAGAAAGTCGTCAACCCCGGCTTCTTCGGCAATAGCGGCGGCGGTTAAGGGGTTATCGCCGGTGATCATAACCGTCCGAATACCCATCCGGCGTAGTTCATCAAAACGTTCGCGCATACCGCCTTTGACAATATCCTTGAGATGAATAACCCCCAGAGCCTGGTCTTTACGGGCGACCACCAGAGGTGTTCCACCACTCCGGGCAATACCGCTGACAATTTCTTCAAGTTGAGGCGGGATGCTGCCACCATTGGTGCGGACGTACTTCACCACTGACTCGGCCGCCCCTTTGCGAATTTCCATACCATCCAGGTTGACGCCACTCATACGGGTCTGGGCCGTAAAAGGAATAAATTCGGCCTGGCTGTCGGCGATTTCCCGGCCTCTTAAGCCGTACTTTTCTTTTGCCAGCACCACTATCGAACGGCCCTCTGGTGTCTCATCGGCCAGGGAACTTAGCTGGGCCGCATCGGCCAGGTCGCGGATATTTATCCCAGGCACCGGTACAAACTCGGAGGCCTGGCGGTTGCCCAGGGTAATCGTGCCGGTCTTATCCAGCAGCAGCACGTCCACATCTCCGGCCGCTTCGACTGCCCGGCCGCTCATTGCCAGCACATTGCGCTGGACCAGCCGGTCCATCCCGGCAATACCAATGGCCGATAATAACCCGCCAATAGTGGTCGGAATCAGGCAGACCAGCAAAGCTACCAGGATAGTGGTTGATTGGGGTGCTCCGCTGTAAATCGCGTAGGGTTGCAGGCTGATAATGACCAGCATAAAGACGATGGTCAGGCCGGAGATCAGAATATTAAGGGCAATTTCGTTAGGTGTCTTCTGGCGGTTAGCCCCTTCGACCAGGGCGATCATCCGGTCCAAAAAGCTTTCACCAGGGTCAGATTTGGCCTCAACTTTGATCCAGTCGGACAACACTCTGGTGCCGCCGGTCACGGCCGAACGATCGCCGCCGCTCTCACGGATAACCGGGGCGCTTTCGCCGGTGATGGCGCTTTCATCAACGCTGGCGATACCTTCGACAATCTCGCCATCGCCGGGAATAATCTGACCGGCCACGACCAGCACCAGGTCGCCCTTTTTAAGCTGGGCGGCCGGGAACTCGCGCGTTTCTACTTCAGGTGTACCGGCCCGGTTGCGAGTGATAACCTTTGCCAGGGTCTCAGTGCGGGTGCGCCGCAGGCTGTCAGCCTGGGCCTTACCGCGTCCTTCGGCCAGGGCTTCAGCAAAGTTGGCAAAAACGACCGTGAACCAGAGCCAGAGCGAGGTAAAGCCCACAAAAAACTGGTCCTTCTGGCTGGCGGCGCTAAAGAAGCCGCTGATAAAAACGATGGTAGTTATTATGCTGCCGACCTCAACCACGAACATGACCGGGTTCTTGAGCTGAACACGCGGGTCCAGTTTGGCGAAAGCCGGGCCGATAGCCTGGCGAATCAGGGTTGGGTCGAAGATAGAACTCGAACGGCGCGGCCCCTGGCTACTCCCCTGACCGGCGGACCTGGCTAAAGTACCCCGCTGGCGACCATCAACTGATGGATTTTCCTGCTGGTCGGAAGCTGACCCTGGCGCTTGCAGCTTGTTCACATTTAACTCAGACATTTCTTTCTCTTTCTTGTTCCTTCAGGCTTAACTGGTCTGGAATAGCTTGCCGGCGTTCATAATGAACTGCTCGACAATAGGACCAAGCGAATAAGCCGGGAAATAGGTCAAGGCTCCGACAATCAACGCGACGCCGACTAGCAGCCCGGAGAATAACAGACCAGTGGTCGGGAAAGTGCCCACGCTGGCTGGCACAACTCGTTTTTTAACCAGCGAACCGGCCAGAGCCATGATAGGAACTATCATCAAGAACCGCCCGATAAGCATCGC
>JAYSYV010001024.1:0-1187 GCA_043727245.1 Chloroflexota bacterium
CCATTGCGGCCTAACCGCTGGCTTTCGATGAGGGTCGTACCCATGCCGGAGAAAGTGTCCAGCACCCAATCGCCCTGTTTGGTATAGCGCTGCATTAGCTGAGAAGGAATCTGGGGTACAAAATTTCCCCAGTATTGAGCGGTATGAACCCCGCTGTTGTCGCGCCGGTCCACAATCCACAGGCTATCGGTATTAAGGTCGCGGTATTCCTTCCAGCGATTGAGGTTAATATCGTTAATCAGGCCAGTCTTGACTTTAGTCAGCCCTTTTTCAAGACGGCTAATATAATATCTGGCCCGTTCGAGCGTGAAAGCCCCGGCGATTTGCTCCAATTCCTCCATCAGATAATCCAGGCTCAGTTCTTCGGAAGGCTCAAAACTACCGGTCAGGCTCAATAGACCGCCGTCAGGGTCAAGCAACTGCAGGCGCAAATCAATAATGCTGTCCCGTAAGAGATTAACCGAGGCTATAGTTTTAAGCTGGGCGAGGGCAGCAAGGAGAGTGCGGCGGTTTACCCTGATTTTTTGTTGAGGGACAACCTGTGGAAACTTTAAAACACCAGCAGAATTTAAGACCAGCTTGGCGGTCAAGAGTAGCTCCTTTTGTGGCCCCGGTAGTTTATATGTATGGACCCCTAACGATAAGGCTTGCGGCAGGGGATTTTGAGGCATGTTCCGTGGTCCCGGTTGTTATCAACTAACCTATTGTACACAATGACCGACTCTTATGTAAAGACTTTAACCATGTTTTTTTTCATGAATTATAGTTTATAGCTTAAATTGGTCGTGTTATAATCAGGTAAAGAACTTCAAACAGTCCTTTGTTAAGAGTTTTAAGCAAAATGTGGTTGCTAATGTGGTTGCCAGGGAAGGAGCAAAGGAACTGGAAACTCAAGATGAGCGGCAGGCCAGGCCGGTTGGGGTATTGGACAGCGGAGTGGGTGGGCTTTCGGTAATCCAGGAAATTCGCCATCTCTTACCGCATGAAGACCTTCTTTATTTCGCCGATAGCGGGAAATGTCCTTATGGGGTGCGTCCTCCGGCTGAAATTCGGGATTTGGCCGAAAGCGCGGCTGCTTTTCTGCTTAAACATGGCGCGAAAGCCCTGGTAGTGGCCTGCAACACGGCCAGTACAGCCGCCGTAGCCTACCTGCGCGAGTTGTGGCCCGTTATTCCAATTGTGGGAAT
>JAYSYV010001025.1:0-3977 GCA_043727245.1 Chloroflexota bacterium
AGCCTTATTTTAGCCGGAATGGTACTACCTGTAGTTCTAAATTGACACGCTTTGTCTATAAGTGGTAGTCATTTCGATTACTCCGACAGGCTGCTAGTGCCGACGATCAAAAGCAAGTTGGAGCTGGTGGAAAGTGGTATCTTTTCGTTCAAGGAGGAGTTCCTGGTCCAGACGGTTCTGCCGACCGGCGAAACTTTCGAGGAACGGATTAATGAACAGTTCGATCAGATTATGGCGACCGGCCAGATGCCGCTATTGCTTCCCGCGCCTAGTTAGTTGGGATAAATTGGGATGAATAGGGTGCTACCAAAAAGGTCGAGCGGCCTTTTATTTTATCTATTTATCTGCAATGCCTAGATGTGTAAATATCAAATCCTAATTGTTGGATTTTTAACATATCTTTATCAACTGATGCAATTTGATTAACACCATATCTTTTAGCGACAACTAAAATATTTGCATCGTTTGGTGTAAGATTAAGTTGATTCATAACATTTGCAATGTCTTGAGAAAAAGGATTATTGGTTATAATAGGTAACAACCCAGGTTCAATTGTTACTATCCTTGATTTAGTTAAAGTTTTAAGAAAGTCATTAATTTTTTGAGCAGCACCACTTTGCTGCATAATTGAGGGTTTTACTTTTAGAGCATCTACAGCTCTGGGCGGAAGTGGTCGTATACTAAGATTATTTTGGTTATAAATAAATACAAATTTTTCAATCTCAGCCCTCATAATAAATTGAAAACATTCTAATACAACACTCATCGGTACAAAACCAATACAATTTCTATCTTTATATAAGCGATTGAAAAATGTTCTTGAGGCAAGATATAGGTTTTTTGTTTTCTGTATGGAAGGTACTACAGGATTAATACTATTAATTAAAATATTTGCATCCAGAATTATAGAATTTGGAAGTGGGTTTCTGAAATCAGTAAACTCATATTTTTCCCTGTAGCCATATATGACGCAATTAATCTTCCGGTAAATTTCTTTCAATAATATCTCCTGGAACATCCACTAAAAGATTACTCAACTCTTCTAAGGGATCGTAAGAATTGTCATTTAATGTTTGGATTTCATCTAAATGAGTTCTGATACTTGCTTGTGTCCTTTCAAATGGAGTAAGGAATTCTTCAGAATATGTGAAAGTTAATTCATTTGGTTTTTGGTTTGAAGGTGTATATGGATTGGCAAAGGTTAAAATGTCCTGCCCAATCATAAAACCCTTCGTGCTTATTAAATTTGGGTCAGCTGTAGAATTTCCCTGAGTTATTTGGGAATCAACCTTAATCTCACCTTGGTAGGAAGTTGAAAAAAAATTCACACTACTTTCATTCCTAGGTAGATTTGTTGCCGAATTGCCAATTACAGGTAAGGACTGATTGTTATTACTGGAAACATTATATTCCACATTAAAATCACTTATTTTTTCCATTGAAAAACCTCGTTTAATAATTCACTACATAAAGACTCCGCCATCTCAATGGCTGTATGAACAAATTCTTGTAGTTGTGTTAAACCTTTTATTTTTTCTCTTGCAATATCAATATCCAAAAATAATTCGTTTGTCGTAGTACCTACTGGTTGTTCAATCATATTGGCATTTGAAAAATTTATCCAATATTTAAGATTGTCTTTTTGGCCTGAATACCTTAAAAAAATACCTTCTGGGTGAAACTTTTCTAAGAGTTGATTTTCATTTCTTTGAAATTCTTTTTGAATATTGGTTTTTAAGAAAGAAAGGAATTTTTCGTTATTTATCTTATAAAATACTCGAATACCCCATCTATCATAATTTTCTACAGATAAAATCCCAAGATCAATTTCTTTAGCAAACCTTGTAACTTCGTTTGGAATATATATTAAATCTGAGCCGCAATCTGATCGTTCGAATGTGAATTTATCAAAACCAATACTGATAATTCTTTTCTTTGTTTTTGTTTCTAATTTTACTGTTTCAGCTACTGAAGGAATTTGCGCTAATCCTGGCTCAACTGACCAAGTTACTTTCGTATCAGGGGAAAAATATTTGTGTGCTATAGCACCTTTCAAATCGACATACTTCATAGCATACCGGTTTAATTGAACTACAAGGTGTAAAACCCTCAACGGCTTATCACTGATATTTTGGTTTTTACCCGAATCAGCACTTATGGATTTCTGGGAGGGTAGAGTATCCCGACGCCTTGGTTTTTTTTGATTTTCAACACTCTCAATTATATCTGGAGTAGTGTCATCACTCATAATTTTCTCTTTTGTTTAAGTGATTACCGGGAATATTAAATACGGGGTTAAAAAAACGGTAAGATACTTCGATCCCCCGTTCAAACTTATTCCGTAATTATTATAACATGTAACGCAAGTGCACTAAATCACCAGGAAGTAAATATTGGATTAATGACAATTTAATAAAATAATTATAGAATACCCTGGCGCTTAACCGACCCTTCGGCCGCCCACGCCTCGCTGATCCAAATCAGACTTTGACCAACCATCATTAGTTGTAGTGTGTTTAGTCTCAACTATCCTCTAAACCAGTAAGTGAAGATGATGTACCCATTCGCCTACAAGGCCGTAATTAAAGGCTTGCCGGTTTCAGAATGGGCTTTATTGAGGCGGCCAGACCACGCGCCACCCGGCTTCTTGCTGCAAGAGGACCAGCGACTCGAATAGGGGTAGTTTGCGGTTGTCCTGTAAAGTTACTTCGACCTGATAGGCCACGCTGGCCCGTTTACCCACGATATTCGGCTCCTGGATTTTTATAATCTCAGTGCGGGTAATCCCGGCCTCCTGCCTGGCCCTGGTCAGGCGGTCTACAAACTGGCTGCGGCTGACCTTTAACTGCGAATCGTTGGATAATAAATCGTAGGCCGAAGTATAGGCCGAATCGCGGACGTTTCCCAGGTAATGCCGGGCAATGTCGGCAGGCTGGACGTTATCGGCACAGGCTGCCAGCACCAGCGGCAAGAGCAAGAGGCCGGTTGCCAGCAGCCATTTGTAGCCCGGCAGTACATACTTTGGTTTGGAAAGAAATCTTTTAAGCCGCAAAACTCAACCCTTATTTTTTGGTAGTCGGTTGGCCCAGCGCCCAACCCGGTGCGCCAAGTAAAATATCCTCTGGCCGGAACCCGACCCAGCCATCCCTGTTATAGTCTTTCTGGCCCAGCATTTCAGCCACCCGATTGGTAAAATCGGTCCGTGCCAGACGCTGATTATACTCACTCTCGCCCAGGTAATCTACTGCCAGGCCCAGGGCCAACTGAGAGGCATTTGGGTAGGCCGGGCTGCCGATGAAAGCACCCAGGTCGCCCTGACCGTCCAGCCGGTCGGCGATTTCCCGCTGGAGCGCAAATACTTTGTCCCCATCTTCACGCTGGATGGCTAGGGGCGCTTCGACTATCAGCGGGACCGCGTAATCGAATAAAGTGCCGTTCAGGGACAGCAGCAGATGGCCCCAGTTGGTCTGGGCCGGTAGCAGCCCGGCCCCCTGGCCGGAGTCTTGCCGCACGTTTAAGATTATCTCCAGTCGTCCCGTGCCACTTCCATTGATAAAGCGGTCCGGGACAGGGTTTAACCAGGGTGGTTGGGCAAAAATGCGCCCGCGCACGCCACCGCCGAGGTCCAGGGTTAGGGTCTTGGTCAGCGGTGTGGGACTGCCGGATTTCAGGATGCCCAGGCTCAATAGGTCAAAGGTGGGCGTATTACTGGGGAAAATCGGGGCTTCCAGGTTGGCCCAATCCAGCGAGGCCGGGGCCGCCGGAAAAAGCAGCCGGAGCGACTCGGATAGATAATCACTGGTCGCGCCATCAGCCTGGCCGGATTGGACCGGCGCAGCGGTAGGTGCAGGTGTCGTTTGGGCGCTGGTTTCCCCTGGCAGAGCCAACAAAGCCGCCACTCCCAGGCCCAGACTCAGCCAAAGACCGGCCCAGGCAAGCAGTTTCGCCCTGGCCGGTCGGTTTGAGCCGGTTAGTTT
>JAYSYV010001026.1:0-1187 GCA_043727245.1 Chloroflexota bacterium
TTTTGTAGATTTTGATTTTCCCGGTCCGTTCAAGAATGAAAACTCTTCCATGCGGCGCAATTTCAATGCTTGTTGGTCCATCTAAGCCTGCTGTAACAAGCGGCGTAGTTTGAAAACCGCCAGGCGGGGCGGCCTGAACAACTACCACAAACAGGCCAGCAGCTAAAATCCCGCTAGCTTACATAAAAACCAAGATTAACTTTTTCATTCGGTGTTCTTAACCCTTATTATGCTTTGCTATACAAAAATTTAACATTGGTCTAAAAAAAAGTGGTTGGTCTAAAAAAAATAGAACTAATTTAATTAGTTGACCTAAGCCATGGCAAAACCCTTCCTATAACTATATATTAATTTCCACACCAGTAATTTAGCGAAGGACCAACTATTATATAGTAGTTTCTTAAATGGGAAGGCCTCAAAATGTAGTGAGGCCTTTTTGATTTCGGACGGTTTTATTATTACTGCTTAAACACCTTTGTAAACTATCTCTCGTTCAAATTCGCCGGAAGGTTGGATATGCAGTGCCCAGAAGATTTGAGCTATTCGTTCCGGAGAGAAACGAGAGTTAGGCCGCACGATGCCCCCAATGGTTACAGTCGCAACATGGATACCTTCCGGTTCCAATTCTGAAGCCAGACTAAGGCTCAAGCTGCGTAAGCCTGCTTTGCCTATCGAAAGCGAGGCGAACTGAGCGGAAGGATTGAGAGCCAATCCTCCTCCGGTAAACAAAATTGTACCGGCATGCCGTTCCTGCATATTTGGAATTACCAGGCGGGCACTGGCAAGGGCACCCACCACGTTCACATTGAATTCCTCCTGCAGCTTATTAGGTTGCAGTTGTGAGCCGGTTCCACCCTTCAATACTGCCGCATTGTAAATGAGGACCGTAGGGGCACCTTGAGTGGAATTGATTTGCCCAAAGGCGTTTTCCAGCGACTTGACGTCTCCAGCATCCGCCTGGTAGCTTTCCGAATCAATTCCGACTTGGCCCAGTTCAGCCTGAAACTCCTGAAGAGCCTCAATTTTGCGAGCTAGTAGGGCCAATCTAAAATTCTCCATTCCAAAACGCTTTGCCAGCGCCAAACCCAGACCCGGTCCTACTCCTACAATTGCACACAATTCCTTGGTCATTTGCTTATTGTACGCTTTCTATAGTTTCTTAATTTTTTATTATCCTCTAAAGTAAC
>JAYSYV010001027.1:0-11928 GCA_043727245.1 Chloroflexota bacterium
CCGCCTGAAAGGCAAGACCGGAGAAGCGAGCGAACCCTGCAAAACCTCATAAGCCCCGGCGCTACCCGGCGTAAAACCAACCGAAACCGGCCCATCCAGGGACTTCTTATAATGAGTTGTCCCCTTCGCAGTCTGGGCCAGCATATAACCATCCCCGGCTAGTACCAGGTCATGCGTCTGCCCGGCTATCGCAGCCATAATTTCTCCTTTCTTGAAACGCCAAACTTGAACCATAACTCAACTCTTTTAAGCTTCACAGGTTCCCGGCTTTCTTCCCTATCCCCACAAATCCCACCTTCAATGCTCAACGCCTGCTGTCACCCACCCAACAGCCCAATCAGCTTCGAGAGCAAATCACTCCCAATCAAAGGAGCCGCCAGCCCCAAAAGCGCCGCCGAAGTGCGCCAGACCACCTTTACACATAAGTTATAACGTTCTTTCAACGCCTTCACATCCTGTTGAAGTTCCCAAATAGCCCGCCGGTCCTCCGGCAACATCTCCTTTGGAGCATCTCGCCCGAATAGAGTGGCCGGAGGTTCCGGCGTGGGCGGCAACTCCCAGGCTGTACCCAACCCGGTTATCGCCCGTTTGAACCGGGTTTCCAATTGCTGACGGTCTTCCGGCGGCTTATTCCGCTCAATAATCTTAGCCATTCACCACCACCTTGCTGCTCAAAACACCCCTGGCTTTTTTCCGGTCCTGGATTGCCGCCTCATATAACCGTTTATAGTAACCGCTCGCTCCCCGTTTTCCCGGCACATTGCCACCCTGGCGTTTGCCTCGTACTTCTTCCAACCAGTCCAGCGCCCTGGCGCAAACTGCCCATTTAAGCGGCACTTCATTCAAAACATTCACATCCAGCACCGCGCTGTCACTCAGTGGCAGCGTATAAGTGCTAAAAGCCCTGACCACAATGTTCCCGGTCTGCGTCAGGCTGTACCGGAAGCGCAAAGCATTGACATCACCTGCGCTTGCCATAAGTTCCCAGCATTGGTCAAACGCCTGGAAATTACTTGAAACAAGGTAAGTCGCGCCCCCATATTGCGGGCCGGTAGCCCCTTTCGGTACTACCACCCCCACCGGAAACTGCACCTCTGTAATGCCACCCGGTCCCAGCGCCAGCGTTCCCGGCCCAATAACATAATCTCTCTGGCCCACTACCGCCGCCAGTGTAACTTCCTTGACTGGCGGTAAATCCAGGCCCAACTGGTTAAGTCCATCACTTAAAAAGGTTTGCAACAGCCCATCCGGCCACACATAATTGACCGGCCCAGGGTCTTGCAGTTCCATCCGCACCCCGCTTAAAAAACTTGCACGGGTAGTCATCTTGAAATCACCCCCTTGATACTGTTGAGTTGGAGGATAGGCCGGTAGCAAACCGTCTGGAGAAAAATCCCCAATGGGCCAGGCCGCCTCTAGCGCCTCGCGGCCCCTGCAATGGTTTGCCGACCGGCCTATCCCCCAACCCCTTGGCTAAAACCTCTTTATTGAAATAAGCCCTGACTGCTGGTTACTTCCCCTAATTCGGTCGCACCCCGGTTAACGCCGCCAGCGCAAGGTCTCGGAAATTGACTAACCCGCAATACCACTTAATTCGAGTGCGGAAAGCATCTTTCGTTTCCAGGTTCCCCACCTCGTCCGCCTGAATCATGCCGTTCATCAGGCCCATAATCCCCTGACCGTAGCCAAACTGGGCCGCGTACACCCGCGAACAATCCGTACTTGTCCCGACCGTTTCCGTGTCCGAAATGTTTTCGTCCACAATGACCGGGATACCGTCATAAAACTCCACTCGCTGCCCGAACTGGTTAATATCCTGGTCCAGCACGTTATTCATACCCCGCCGCAACTTCTTCAAACCGCGCCGGGTCCGCTTGCTCATAAAAATTGCCTGCGGCTTGCCCGGCTTGATCATATCAATCAGCGCGTCAAAGTCGTCCAGCGTCGGGGCCGCGCCATTTGCGCCCAGGCTGCGCGTCTGTCCACCTGTCACCAGATTCTTGATGCCGGTCGGCTGGTTCGAGGAACCCGTCCC
This sequence comes from Chloroflexota bacterium, assembly GCA_043727245.1. Taxonomy (GTDB): domain Bacteria; phylum Chloroflexota; class Chloroflexia; order Chloroheliales; family Chloroheliaceae; genus 54-19. Next base: position 2,036 of record JAYSYV010001027.1, read on the forward strand.
GTTGAAAAAGGCATCGTTAAAGCCGTAGGCAATCGCTTTGGCCTTTTTGGCAATCGCCTCGGCCCGCAGTTCGTTTGGATTGCGGAAAGTCTGGTTGAGAAAATTATCTACGTCCACATCCCCGCCCAGAATCTTCAAGACCGCCGTCTTCTGCGTGACCGTTACCGCTTGCTCGGCCCAGGTATCCGCCGGAGCGTACCAGCTCGACCCCGAAATGGTCGCCTCCTGGTTATAAATCAGCGAGTTGCCGTTCAACTCCATAAACGGCAAATACTGCAACACCTGGCTCTCTGTCACAATCGTATCTACTATCCCCTGGACGAACTGATTATTTGTCAGTTTCTGAGCATCCGTCAAAAGTAAAGCCATTTTCGAGTTCCTCTTTCCTTTCACAAAATCTTAAATCGCTTGCCTAACGGGCTAAATCCCCGCTTTTACCGCCTGTGATTGCCTGGTAAATCAGATTGACCCCTCGTTCCGAAGAAAGTCTGGCCGGTGGATCCTCGCTCGAAGTTATACCGCTCCGAGCGCCGCCGCCTGCTCCCGGCCCGGCCCCGAAAATAGTGTTTTCGGGCGCTGCCGCCGCCAGGTTGGCTGCAACCCGGCTGTACGCCTCGCGGGCTGTTGCCAGCGAAGTTTGCACCGCCTCCAGGCTCGTACCAGCCACCAGTTCTGGCACAACTCCCGGTAGACTCCGGGCCAGATTGCAATAAGCTTCCACTTGCAGCGTGTTTTCCAGCCGTAGAGCTTCAAATTGGGCGCTCCTTTCCACTCGCATAGTTTCAAGCTCGGCTGTAAGCTCGTCTACTCTGGCCGAAGCAAGATTAGCCAGGCCAGTACCGTCCGGCTCCTCGGCCTCATTATTTCCGCCCGGAACCGCTACCGGATTAACTTCACCCGGCCCTTCTTCCGGCATCCCCCCTGATTCCAATTCTTTAGCTTTCATCAAAACCCTTCCTTAAAATCTTCTTTGTCTGAAAAAGTCAGCCGTCAAAAACCAAAAAACTTAATTGGCGACCGGCCCGATTTTATCAACCACCACTACCAGCCCCAGTTCCTCGGCCAGTGGCGTACCGGCAGTGGCCGTGTTATTCAGGCCGTGGCTCATCAGGTAACGCTCCCGGACTTCCCTACAAATCTGACAGTCTGCCCCATCCGACACAATTTCATTGGCCCCAAAGACCTGGTACTCGCCGCCACACCGACCATGTCTTACGAACACCGGCTCAGATTTATCCTCTTTAAAAGCCATCTCAATCTCCTTTCTAGCCTAAAACCTGAAACGTAAACCGTAATTTGATGCCCATCACCTTTCCTGACTCACCTCCTTCAAGCATCTCTTAATTCACGTCCCATGCTTCTAATTTTCCTGTCCCAAATCTCCATCCCCCAACCCAAATTCGGTTAAAATCTGAGTCAGGCCCGCAATAATACCGCTGGCCTGGTCGCCCGTAGCCTTGCGATGTTCGTTAACGAGTTTCGCCACGACCAGCAACGCCTTACTTACCCCCTCGTGATTGCCCTCCTCCAGCAACCGGGCGACCGTCAACCGGGCCAATCTCACCTCGTGTTCCAGGCCGGTTCCCCCGGCAGCCTCGTACAATGCCCGCGCTTCTTCCGGCACGTACCGGCTGTAAAGCGAACCAGGCCGCACCTCGTTTGCCATTGCATCCTCCCAGGGTTTTAACCTATCCGGTCACTTAGCCTTTCCCGGCCTTATCCTGGCGGACCTGCCGCCTGCCAGTCCCGGCCTTAACCAGTTCCTTTCCTCGCTGTCTATTTTCCCGCCCGCCCGATTGCGTTCTTACACCTTCCAGCCTCAAGGCTTCTATCAAAATTCTCAAGGCCACCAGTGTATCAAGACCATTTGGTTCCATACCGGTTTCACCCTCCTTCTAAAATTCTATCTAATTTAGAACAATTGTTCTGGTAATAATATACCCCGGCTTTTCCTGAAAAGCGATGAACGTTTGTTTGAACATTTTGTTCAGATATTTCATTCAACACTTTTGTTCAACAACTTGACTGTTTTTTGGCAAACCAAAAAGGCCCACCCTGGAAGGATAAAATCCTCCAGAATGAGCCTCTCTAAAACTTTATAACCTGAATTTTGTTGTGGAAACTAATGCTCTGGGTCCATTGAGCTAGCTTTCCGTTTAACGTCTTTCCGCCACAACCCGGCCACCCAGGCGACCAACCCTATCAATAAACCCTGCGAAGGCAATCGGATTATATGATAAAGTGGGTTACTTGGTAAACCGCCCAACTCGACCTTCGCCAGGGCGTGATAAACATTGGCCGGAAAGACCGCTAACAGCAGCGCAATCAGACCCCAACCTGCGACCTTGCGCGTGCCTGGAATCACAAGCCCCAAACCGCCCAGGATTTCAAAAAAACCGCTAACATAAACCAGAGCCAGCTTTTCAGGCAAAAAATCTGGTACAATTTTGACAAAACCGCCTGGTGACAAGAAATGGACACTCCCTATCGCCATAAATCCAAGCCCTGTCGCGACTCGAATCAGCCTCCGCCAGCCTTTCTCTTTCAGAATAAGCCTCTTATTTTCTAATCTGGATAATGATAAGCACAATCAGCCCCAGGTAAATGCAGTAAAATCCAAATGGACGCAGACTTTTAGTTTCAAAATAGCGCATCAAAAACCGTATACTCAGGTAAGCGGTAATTCCAGCCAGAATTGCCGCCAGCACCGTCATACCCAGGATATCTTTTGCCTCCGGTTTGAGCAAGTCCGGTAACTTCAGCAGCGCCGCCAGCCCTATCACCGGGGTCGCCAGCATAAAAGAAAACCGGGCCGCTTCTCCGTGGCTTAACCCGGCCAGCAACCCACCTAATATCGTCACGCCGCTGCGCGAAATACCCGGTATCAACGCCAGCGTTTGCGCCGCCCCGACCAGACCGCCCTCGACAAAGCTCAAGTCCTCCACATTTTTAAGCTCGGTTTCGCCTGTCTTTAGTTGGTTATAACCGGGGAAAGGCCGTACTGCCCTGCCCATGCTCATAGCCGCTTCCGCCGGCCTGTTCTCAAGTCGCCGCCGTACAAATTCCCCATAAAGCATCAGGCCGCCATTCACCACCAGGAAAGCCGCCACCAGCCATACCAGGGCCGGGTCTTCAAAAAACTTGCGGAGTTGCTTCTCAAATATCAGACCCACCAGACCCACCACGACCGTACCGGCTACTAAAAGCCAGGCAAATTTGCTGTTCCTATCATAAACCAGTTGGCGACGTTGCGCGCTTCCCACGAACGCCATAATTACATCGCGCCAGTCCTGCCAGAAGTAAATTAACAGGGCGATTGCGGTTGCCAGGTGTAAAGCCACTACAAAAGCTAAAAAGTTAGTGGCCTGTTGGTCTATCCCCCAGTTCAAAAGATAGGGTAGCAAAATCGTATGCGCCAGGCTGCTAACCGGGAATAACTCTGAAACACCCTGTAATGCGCCAATTACTAATGCCTGCCAGAGTTCCATTCACTCCTCTTTCCCTAATATTAATCACACAAGCCCACTATTGCTTGATTGTAGCTTACCACCCTGATTTAGACAAATTTTGCTTATCCCCGAAAATCATAAAGAATACCCGGCTGACATCAAAAAAAACCGAGTGAATCAGGCCCGGTCTTTTTGATGTTTAAGCTTTACTTTCCCGGCATTATTTGACTAATTCGGCTAAACGGCTGACCCCTTCTTCAATCTGGGCCGGCGTAATAGCGCAGAAAGGCAAGCGGATAAAGCGGTCTTTTTCCGAGTCGTCCTGGCCCTCCAGCGGGTCCGCAAAGAAGGTTTTGCCATCAGTCAGGGCCAGCTTTACGGCCTTTGCCCGTTCGAGCAGATTGGCATAATTGGCCGTTTTTGGCAGGAAGATGCTGACAAAGAACCCACCTTCCGGGGCCGTAAAGGTTACATCAGGCAAATACGTGCGGATAGCATTTACCATCGCCTCCAGGCGCGGCTGGTACAGCGCTTTCAAGCTGGCAATGTTTTCGTCCAGCCAGCCGCGCTGAATGAATTCAGATACTACGGCCTGGCTGGGCAGTACCGGCGATAGGATGGTTTCTTCGGCCAACCCGGTGACTCTGGCAATCAGTTCAGCCGGAGCGACCATATAGCCCACCCGCAGTCCGGGACTAATCAACTTGCTGAAAGAACTCATAGTCACGACACGCTTCGGATTGATTTCGCGCAAGAGTGGGATAGCTTCGCCCCGATAGCGCAAATTGCGATAAGGCACATCTTCAATTATCCAGAAACCGTACTTTTCGGCCAGTTCCACCAGGGCATGGCGTTTTTCCAGGGAAGTGCTAAGGCCGGTCGGGTTTTGAAAGTCCGGCACAATGTACACGAAGGCCGGAACCTGGCGTTTTAGCTCGGCTTCCAATAGGGCCAGGTTTATGCCATCACTTTCCAGGGGAATGCCATAAACTTTAGCGCCGCGCCGCCGGAAAGTCTTGATAGATCGGTCGTAACTGGGCTGCTCAACCAGCACCGTATCGCCCGGTTTAATCACGGTAGCCGCGAAAAGGTCTTGCAAGTGCAGGGAGCCGTTGCCAATTAATATTTCTGGCGGGCTAACCCGGTACTGGTCGGCTAGTAGCTGGCGTAAAGGCGGATACCCCCCGATATTTCCGTATTGAAGTATCACCCCGCCATTTTTTTGTAGCGCCCCGGCCATCGCCTCGCCAATCCGGGTAAAGGGTAGAGCTTCTTCAGGCGGGACTCCTCGTGTAAGTGCAATTGCTTCCAAAATTCAATCTCTCCTTGTTTACTTTTCGTTCCACGCGTTATATTTGTTCGGGTAATACCCAGGGTTGTCCGTTAACTATTTCCGGCAGGTCAAGCGGTGAACGGGCAGCCCTACTTGGGCCAATGTCGCTGTCGTGACTGCTATCGGCGGCTACTCCCAGGTCAGTTTCTCTGCGGTCCCGGTGAAGGGCTTCGGCATAAACTGCTTCCAACTGGAGGCGAGTGTACTCCCGGCCCAGCTCAGTTTCGGCTTTAGCCCGGATAGCCCGGCCCAGACTCTCTCGCCCGGTATCATCCGAAAGCAAATCCTTTAATTTATCGGCCAGCGAACGGGCGCTGCCGTAAGTAGCGTAAGTTCCCAGCTCACCCATAAATTCCCGGCTGACCGGCGTATCAAACGTCACCACCGGCAACCCGGTCGCCATGTAAATCGGGATTTTACCAGCTCCTTCGGTCGCGCTCATCTTGGGAGTTATAGCTACATCGCCAATCCGCAGGTAGCGCGGGGCATCCTGGAAAGGAATACGGCCTGGGAAAATCACCCGGTCTTGCAGGTCCAACCGTTCGGCTTCTTTGGCATAGCTATCCACGCCCGGATAACCCATTATAACAAAGAAAGCTTCCGGCATTTCGGTTTTGAGCATTTTGGCCGCTTCCAGTAAAAGGTCGGTTCCCTGGTAAGGGGCCAGCAGCCCCAGGTAAACCACCACCTTACGGTCTGCCGGGATACCCAGGCTTTCCTTGAGCCGGGTAGCTTCTTCTCGGTCCTCCTGGCTAATAAGGGGGTGAAACCGGTCTAAATTCACCCGGTCGCCGATGGTCGTGACTTTAGCGGGCGCAATCTGAAATTCTTGCCGGAGTACCTGGGTGGCATTGTGGGAACTGGTAATTATTTTATCGGCCATCCGGTTAATCAATTTTTCCAGTACCAGGGTCGGTTTAAAGAAAGGCCCATTTCTATTAAGAAAACGATGGTCCTGCATTTCACTGGTCAGAGAACCCTGAAAATCGAAAATCAGGGGCGCTTTGCCCAGGCGTAGCAGCCACTTGAGCGGAAAGCCGATCAAAGCCCCTTCGTGCAAGTGGGCGTGAATAATATCCGGCTTAAACCGCCAGGCCACCCAGGCCGATTTAAAAGTCAGCATAGCATCAAAGTACAACTTGTGGCGGCTGCTGCCCACCTGGACCCGCTTTAGCCATGGTACATCAAGACTGCGCCTGATTTTCACCCCTTCTACTTCATCTCCGGTGTGATAGGTGCATACTACTACTTCGTGACCGGCTTCCTGCAAACTCCAGATTTCTTCCAGAATACGGACGTGACACCCGGTATCGGCGAAAAAAGAAGTCGGCGCGATCATTTGAATTTTATAGCCCAATGATGTTTACCTCGAATAAAATTAGACTGTCTCCTCCTGGTGTTACTCCTTGCCCCGGTGCTACCTGTGTTACAACTAGCCGTTTGCCATCGGTTGGCCGGTAAATTCCTATTTCTATCTTATAGCGACCTGGCAGTAAAGCGGCTGGAACTTCCAAAGATTGCTCATCATCAAACAATTCGTTGGGAGTCCATTGCGTGGTATTAAACTGGCCGTAGCGCGGCGCGGTGTCTCGCTGCGCCACCGTTTCCCCTTTTTCATTGACCAGGTGGAAAAAAATAACGTAATTCTCGTCAATTTTGGTAGTCCCGCGCCAGTAAATAGTCAGCGGGAGTTTGGGGTCTTGCGGGTTTAATTTGATTTGCTTATCCGTATCAAACCCGATAAGTTGTATTTTATCGCCAAATAAAGCCCCGGACTGGTATTGCATCTCTCGCGAGTTTACATAAATATCAATGTCCTGGGTATCCAGCCGGTTGATAAAGGTACTCTTAAAGGAATTGAGGGTTTCTTTGGTCAATTGTGAGTCGGCGCGAGCCTCCACCAGGACAAAATCGGATTTCTGGGCGGTCTTGAAAAGGTCGTTTTGGACCGCCGGGATATAACGCAACTGGCGCATATCGCCCGTATTTTTATCAATCAGGGCTTTGCGGGCCACCGTCATTAAATCCTGCTGTTCCAGGCCCAGGCCCACATACTCCACATAGGCGGCGCTATCAACCACGTGTTTATTAAGGTTATCCACCACTAACGGCTGGCCCAGTATAAAGCTGTAACGGGCATCCCAGGTCAATAGGGTTCCTGTATCGCTCAGTTTGAGGGCGTTAAAGCTGGTATTTACCGCTCTTTCCTGGCTCCACTGGGGCAGGTTGGGGTCTGATAATGAAAAGCGGACAGCAGGCCACATAAATAGGGCCAGACCTGCCGCCAACCCAATACTGCCCACCAACCGCCACTGTATTTCCCAGCTTTGGGGCAGCTTAAAGTTTACTATTCCACCTGCCAGCAGGGCCAGGGGCAGGGCCAACTGGTCGTAATAATGCGGAAAAAAGCCTGCTTTGCCGGTATAAAGTAAGGCGGTCATAACTGCTACCAGCGTAACCGGCAGCCAGCCTTCCCCGCCCGACCGCGTAGCCCAGCGCAGCACAATTGCCACCAGGCCCAGGGCCGCCGCCAGCAAGGTAAACGTCAGGTAGGGCGTGTGGGCCAGGTAATCGAAGGCAGTCAGGGTAGTTTCAGACTCAAATTCGCCGGTGGTTGCCAGGTTGTTGAAGGGTCGTAAAAGCTGGTAGAAATAAGCTTCTTTGACCATAGCCGACCCGGACGAGAACAAGAAGGCTCCGCTGGCAATAAAATATCCGCCGATAACCCCGGCCACATAGAGTCCGAGGACTTTCCAGTAGCGCCAGGCTACCAGGGCCAGGGCCAGCCCCGCCACAACCGCCAGGGCTGGGATTTTGATAGAAACAGCAAACCCGGCCAGTAAACCAGCCGCTAACGGCCATGCGAACCACCGGCGACTCTTAATAACCACTACCGGAGAGATATGCACGAAGGCAAATATAGCCGCCGCCGAAAAAAAGTTGACCAGCGGTTCCAACATAATTTGCTGCTCGGTGCGGACCGCGCTCCCGTCAATCGCCAGGGTAAAAGCCGCTATAGCCCCGGCCACTGGCCCGGCCCAGCGCCCGCCCAACTTGCGGCCTGTCAGATATACCAGTGTAATAGTCAATAGCGCGACAATCGAAGTAAAAAGCCGCAGCCGCAGGAAATCCATCAGGCCGCCCCATTCCGCCCCACCTAACCGCAAGGGTATGGACCATAAAAAAGGCCCGACCGGCGGTTGAGTCAGGAAGAAATCGCGATAGATTGATTTACCCTGGCTCATCAGAAGGGCGGCGGTAGAATGCACCCCCTCATCGTAGTCTGTCCGTATCAAGTTTTCCCCGCCGATAGACTGGGCGTTTCCAATCCGCAAGAGGGTTGCCAGGACCAGGATTAGCCCAAAAACACCAATACCGGCCAACCGCCAGGCCAATCCCGACCAGGCCGGAAGCCGGATAGTTTTACCAGCCAGGCTAAACGAGCTAAAAGTTTTGGGAAGTTCTTTTAATGATTGGGGTCTTGGCCGGAAACCAAAGAATAATAATGCGCCCAGTATAAAGCTCAACCAGAGTAATTGTGGATAATTGCGGAAGAACACTTCGAGGGGCGAAAGGTTGCGCCCCGGCTGAAAGAGGGAGAGGTCGCTGGTTAAGACGGCTTGAATTAGTTGCGCGGTAGGGAAAACCACCAGCCAGGCCAGACCGGCCAGAGTCACCAGACCCAGGCCCAGCCAGCTAATTAGAGAGTAAATTTTTGACCGGAAAATAGGCGCTTCCGGCAACTTTCTGGTGGTACTCACCTCTTTTTTATCTAGCATTTTATTACCCGCATGTGACCGGTTCCTTTGTAAATTAGGGATTGTTGCAAACTGGTGGTGCAATTTGCCGGTCGTCTTTGATCGGGCCTGTTATAACTCTGCCTGTCTGATTTTACAATAATGGGCCGGAAGGCGCAAACTTTTTAAAATTGTCTAAGAAAAACTTAACCCGCTTCTCAGTTTTGATTCAGTTTAAAGCATTATCCTTATAACAGAACCGCTAAGAAGAAGCTTTAATCAGCCAGTCTACCTTCTTTGGCGGAATGTTTTCCGGTAACTGGAAAAGAAAATGGCCGGAAACCCAGCAAATCTAATAGTTACTATCTAATAGTTAGTAAGGAAGGAAATTAAGATGAATGTCAAGCTAAATCCTGAAACCAGTGACGACTCTCAACCAAAGCCTGCCCGTAAGAAAGGTGTAAAGAAATTCTACGGGGTAATCGGTGGAGTGGCTCTGGCAGCGGCGGTAGCCTTTAGTGGCGGCTCGTTGTTGGGTCAATCTCCTGCAACTTATGCCCAGACTACCACGGCTACCCCGAACGCCAGCCCTTCCACCACTCCGGGCGCAAATCCGCCGGTCAACGGCCAGGCTGGAAATGCCGCCGATAAGTTCGGAGGCGGTCCCGGCCCTCGTGGTGGCGGTGGTCCCGGCCCTCATGGTGGCGGTGGTCCCGGCGGCGAAGGTCGCCCTGGTATGCGCGGCGATGTATCCGGCACTATCAGTGCCATTAGCGGCAATACGATTACCCTCAAACGGGGTGAGGTCATCGTGATTACGGCGACGGTGAATGGTAGCACCACTTATACCGCCGCTGGTAAAACCCTTAAATTGACCGATTTAGTGGTTGGCGAAAAGGTAAGTATTCGCACCGCTACTGACGGTACGGTAACTGTTACAGCGGTCGAAGTAGTCCTGGACCATGCCGGTGGCACTATCAGCGCGGTTGATTCCGGCAGCCTGACATTGACCAAAGGCGATAACTCAACCGTTAAAGTTACATTGGGTTCCGGCGTTACTGTCCAGGATTTAAGCAAGACTGCTGCCGTATCCGACCTCAAGACCGGCCTACGGGTGGAAGTTTCCGGCCAACTTAATTCGGACGGCACTCTCAGCGCCCAGGTTATAAATATCGTACACGACCGCCTGGGCGGAAAGGTAACGTCTATCAGTGGCAACACTATTACGGTCGAAGTGGGCGCTAAAGGCCCAGGTGGACCGGAAGGCCCAGGTGGACCACATGGCCGGGGACCGGGCCAGGACGGCAGACCGGCGGGCGCTCCCGGCACTGGCAGTGCGGCTACTCCTGCCGCCGGAACCGGCAACGCCAGCGT
>JAYSYV010001028.1:0-1185 GCA_043727245.1 Chloroflexota bacterium
TTTTTGATTTACAGGATACTCAAAACGGCGAACCTGGCTTTCTTTTCTCAAGTAACGGGAAACCCTGGCCGGAAAACCATGAAGAAATCCTGAAACGTGTACCGGAAGATTGGTTGGAAGAACATAATGGAGCATTAAGAATAAAATCCAGCCGCCGGAAAAATTTACCTCAGCGGCTTGTTGTATCACCTGACGGAGAACAGGCGGACGAAGGTTTTACCTGCCATTATATACCGGCTCCCTTTCGGTTCTGTCTGCATTGTGGAGTGGCTTACGACTTCAACCAGCGGGATGATTTTTCGAAACTGGCCGCGCTCAATTCGGGTGGTCGCAGCACGGCCACTACCCTTTTAAGCCTTTCGACGGTTAGAGCTATGCGGGAGCTGGCCGGGGAAACCCCTAAGCTTCTTAGTTTTACCGATAATCGCCAGGATGCCTCTTTGCAAGCCGGACACTTTAATGATTTTGTAGAAATTGGAGTACTCCGCTCCGCTCTCTACCGGGCAACTCGTGAGGCTGGCAGTGAAGGTATTCGCCACGATGAGTTAACCCAGCGGGTATTCAACGCGCTAAAAATGCCACTGGAACTTTACTCCCCTAACAAAGACTTAAAATACCAGCAACTTAACGAGACCCAGCGAGCTTTGCGTAATGTTCTGGGTTACCGGTTGTACCGCGATCTCAAGCGCGGCTGGCGGGTGACCTCGCCTAACCTGGAGCAATGTGGTCTGCTGGAAATAAGCTACCTTTCTCTGGAAGATTTATGCCAGGATGAGGTAGTGTGGGCCACTTGCCACCCGGCTCTGGCTCAGGCTGAACCGGCCGTTCGAGAACGCATAGCCAAAGTGCTGCTGGATTATATGCGCCGGGAACTGGCTATTAAAGTCGATTACCTGGATAGCGTTTTCCAGGAAAGCCTCAAACAGCAGAGCAACCAGCGGTTAAAAGCACCCTGGGCTATTGATGAAAATGAGCGCCTGGAATATGCCTCAGTGCTTTTCCCACGCAGCAAACGCAACGGCGAAGAAGCCAGCGCGGTCTATCTCTCTTCCCGCAGTGGCTTTGGCAAATACCTGCGCCGTAACGGCACCTGGGAAGAGCGGCACGCCAGGCCGAGTATAGATGATACCCAGTTGATTATCCGGCAGTTACTGGAAGCGCTGGCAATAGCCGACCTGGTTACTC
>JAYSYV010001029.1:0-1184 GCA_043727245.1 Chloroflexota bacterium
CACCAGCACATCGGTATAGCCCGAAAGTACCCGCACCGTATCGGCCAGGGTTTCGCCTTTGGAAACCGAGGAAAATTGGACCCCAACGATATTATGGACTTCACCGCCCAGCCGCTTCATGGCGATACTGAAGCTGGCATCGGTGCGGGTACTGGCCTCATAAAAGAGGTTTGCCAGGATTTTCCCGCGCAAAATATCGGTCGAGCCGTTCGCTTCCTTGATGCGCTTCATGCGGGCCGTAACCTCGAAAAGCTGGTCAAGGTCGCTCTTGCTGAATTGCTCAACCGAAATAATATCTTTACCCAGCCAGCTTCCGCCGACCGGTTCAGGCATCTCGATTCCGGCGATGTTATCATTGTAAGTCAACATTTTTACCTCCTATTAAAATAAGACCCGTCCGCTACCCGGTGGAGCCAGTACCCGGCCATCTTCAAAAATAAGTTGGCCGCGCAGCCACACCCGGCGCACTTTCCCCCGGCCCGGTTGCCCCTCGAAAGGAGTCCAACCGCACCTGGTAAGCAGATTTTCGCTACTAATGACAAATTCTGTATCTTCTATTTCAATTTCACTATCCCCCTGGGGCAGACCAAAGACCCGGCGCGGAGCGTAGGCCATCAGTTCCATCAACCGCTCAAGTGTCAGCCCGGCCCGACCTTGAAAAACTGCCCGGTAGAGTAACGGAAAAGCCGTTTCAAGACCCGGCACGCCGAAAGGCGGTTTGGCGCTTTCTTTTTCGGCCCTGGTGTGGGGCGCATGGTCAGTGGCAATCATATCCACCGCGCCATCGGCCAGACCCTGCCAGAGCGCGTCCACATCTGTCCCGGTTTGCAAAGCCGGACTCATCCGGCCATACGGCCCCAGGTGGTCTGGTTCGGCATCCTCGTGGGTCAAGAAAAGGTGATGGGGCGTTACTTCGCAAGTCACCTTCAGGCCGCGTTCTTTAGCCGCCCGGACCAGGGTCAGTTCGTCACGTTTGGAAAGGTGGCAGATGTGAATCCGGCGGTCGTAGAGAGCCGCCAGCCCAATCGTAGCCGCCACAATTTCGCCTTCGGCGTGAATCATAATCGGTTTGGGCGAGTTCCAGCCCTGAAAAACTGCTAACATACCTTCCAGACCACCAAAGACCAGCGGCCCGTGAGTTTCACCCAGATAGGCTTTAAGGGCAGCTACTTCTGGCTCGACCA
>JAYSYV010001030.1:0-1184 GCA_043727245.1 Chloroflexota bacterium
AGCGGCTGGATCCCATTCTCAAAAAGAAGCTGTCTTAACCTGGAACTCTCGACAACCAACCTGGTAATTATGTTTGATAAATTTGGCTATAGAACTATAGCTGCGGCAATATTCCTGGAGCGGGGTCTGCTTCAGCGGGTTGCTTAAAATCTAACTTTTGTTTTTATAAAAAAGCAGCCCCCTGGCGAGGCCGCTTTTTATTTCTCAAAATCTTCAGGAACGCTGGTCAATCGGGATATAGTGCTGATCCACCGGGCCGACATACTCGGCGCGAGGGCGAATCAGGCGGTTATCGGCCAGTTGCTCCAAAATGTGGGCTATCCAGCCGGACATGCGGCTGACGGTAAAGACCGGGGTAAAGAGTTCGATGGGAATACCCAGGCTGTAGTAGGTGCTGGCGGAGAAGAAATCAACGTTCGGTAGCAATTTCTTTTCTTCGACCATCATCTTTTCAATCTTGACCGACATCTCGTACCAGCGAGTTTCACCCTTGAGCTTGCCCAGTTCCAGGCTCATATTCTTCAGGAACTTGGCGCGGGGGTCGCCCTCTTTGTAGACCCGGTGGCCGAAGCCCATGATTTTTTCTTTGTTCGCCAGAGCCTGGTCAATAAAATCGTCAATTTTGTCCATTGAGCCGATTTTGAGCAGCATCCGCATAACGGCTTCATTGGCTCCGCCGTGCAAAGGCCCCTTGAGCGTGCCGATGGCGCTAACTACCCCACTGTGCATATCAGCCAGGGTCGAGACAGTGCCACGGGCCGAGAAGGTCGAAGCGTTTAATTCGTGGTCAGCGTGCAGAACCAGGGCAGTATCAATCGCTTTGACCGATACTTCATCCGGCTCTTTGCCACTCAACATATAGACGAAATTGGCGGCTACACTCAGGTCTTCACGCGGTGCAACCGGTTCCTGCCCCTCGCGAACCCGGCCAATAGCCCCAACAATAGTTGCAATCTGAGCGGTCAGGCGAATGCCCTTGCGGATATTCGCTTCGCGGGACATATCGGTGGTATCGGGGTCGTAAAAAGCCGCCAGCGAAACAGCCGTCCGAATAACGTCCATCGGGTGAACATCTTTGGGAGCGGACTTGATAAGGTCAAGCACTGGCTCCGGCAAGGTCGCGCTGCTCCGCAATTTAGCGGTCAGGTCGTCCAGTTCGGCCTGGTTCGGCAGCTTGCCAAACC
>JAYSYV010001031.1:0-3964 GCA_043727245.1 Chloroflexota bacterium
AAGATTAACATCTGGTCAATCGCCGCCGCCGGAATACCGGGCAGATAACCCAACAGGGCGAAATAGGTCAGCCAGCGGCTGGTTTCATCAAATTTACCCTGCTCCAAAAGTAGCTGGATGGTCGGAAGGCCGATAGCCAGCAGCCCCAGAGTCGCCGGGATAATCAAGACAAGCAACAGCTTGAGGCCGCTCATCAGGGTCCGCAGGTAATCACCCAGGTTTTCCGAGGCCGCTTGTCGCGATAATGTCGGTAGAATGGCAATGGAAATAGCACTACCGACCAGCCCCAGGGTAAATTGCTGAAGGGTAGTGGCATAACGCATGGCTAATATACTGTTTTCGCCGGTAGAACTCGCTAACGCCCGGTCAATAATCAAAACAGTGCTGGTTATCAACAGGCCAAAGAAGATAGGCCGGTAGAGCTTTAAAATTTCTCGGACAGCAGGGTGTTTCCAATCAAAAGAGGGACGAAAAGGCATGTCGCGTAAACCAGGCGCTTGCAGAGCTACCAGCATGAAAGTTCCCAGCACTACCCCGACTACCATGCTCCAAATACCCCAGGAACTAAAGACCAGGGCTACCACTATAACGCTGGCGTTGCGGGCCGCCAGCGACAGGGCCGACCACGCAAAGCGTTGAAGAGCCTGCAAGGCCGCCATCATTATCGAGGAAACTCCCAGGAAAACAATCCCGAATAAGATAACCCTAACCAGACCAGGGGCAAGTTGCCTGACTTCGGCATCCTGGCCGGTGGTCATATAATCGGCCAACGGGTCGGTAATCAGTTGCAAGATGACCAAAACACCCATTAAGAAAAGCAGCCCCAGGGTCAGCAGGGTATTGACGATGTGCCAGAATTCCTGGCGGTCTTTTGGGTCGGTGCGAGAGGCATAGCGGCTCAGGACCGGAATCAGGGCTGAACTGATTGCCCCGCTTACAAGCAAATCAAAGAAAATGGATAGGACATTATCGGCGATGGCAAAAGCTGTACCCACCCCGGCTGTTCCGGCAATAGAGGCCAGTACAATCTCGCGGCCCACTCCGAAAATCCGGGTCAGGATATTACCCAGCGAAATCAGCATGGCCGCCCGAATAATACCGCCGCCGGTCCCGGCCCGGTTTCCGGCAGTTTCGCCGATGTTACCTGCGGATGGGGGATAGCTAACAGGTAGGGAATTTAAACCGGGTTCAACCGTGTCGTCCAGGCGTAGAGGATTGTCTTCATATAAGAGGCCATCGGCGCGGCGGTCGGAGTCTTTTGGTGGGTCGAAATTATTGCTGGAAGACATTAGTTAGTGATTTATCGCTTCCTGATACATACATTTTACGTTCAACGTTTTACGTTTTACGATTTTCCATTATCGGTTAGAGGTGAAACAGAGTCAAATTTAGCTAAATTGATTATTTCCTGTTAACTTTTCTGGCTTGCCTTACTTATTTTTAACGGGTAAACTGTTTTCAGGAGGGTTTGACTTTGCCCTGGTATCGAGATTTGCACCGCTGGGATGTTTCCCCGGAGGAAGCCCGCGCCATCCAGAGCGACTTACGCCCACGGGTCCAGAAGACTAACAGCTTTGGGCCGGGCGACATCAAGACCGTCGCCGGAGTGGATTGCTCTTTGAAAGACGAAGGCCAGGCCGCCATTGTGGTCCTGACTTTCCCCGGATTGGAAGTAGTGGACCGGGTTGTAGCAACGCGCAAGCTGGATTTCCCCTATGTCCCCGGTTTGCTATCTTTCCGCGAAATGCCGCTGATACTGGACGCAGTGGACCGCCTCAAGGAAATCCCCGACCTCTTTATGGTAGACGGCCAGGGTTACGCCCATCCCCGGCGTTTTGGAATTGCCTGTCATCTGGGGGTCTTCCTGGATAGGCCCAGCCTGGGCTGCGCCAAATCCATTTTGTGGGGCCGTTACGACAAAGACAAACTTGGTCTCACTCCGGGCGACCAGCAGCCGATTATTGACTATCGCGACCGCAATAAAGAAACTATCGGGATTGCCCTGCGCTCCAAAGTACGGACCAACCCGTTGATAATTTCAATTGGGCATAAAATTGACCTGCCAACTTCGGTTGATTATGTCAAGCAATGTCTGCGCGGCTACCGTCTGCCGGAAACAACCAGAGGCGCTCATAACTTCGCCGGAGCCGCCGAGGCTTTTCCGGTAACGTCCCTGGACCCGGTAACAGGCGAGAATTTAGAGCAAGGTAAGCTTTTCTGATAGACAAGAACTATACCAAAGGGGAACAAAAGATGGTCAGGTGGTGGGCTGGTCTGCTGGTGGGTCTGATATTAGCAACGAGTCTGAGTGGCGCGGCCCAGGATAACGCCCTGGCGCAGACCACGACCGGGGAAACAGCCGTACCGCCCGGCGCTTTCCTGACCGAGTTCGCCGTCAAAGACACCACCGCCCCACGCCGTGACACGTATGCGGTTTACGCCCGATTGAAAGGTGGTCCGGCTAATCCGCCGCGCACGACTACCAAACGGACCTACCAGACCGGCGACCTGGAAACCTTTAATGTGGCCGACCTGGAGCTAAAGACTATCATTAAAGTCACCGCGACCGCCGTAGCAGTCACTCCGCACCTCTACATGTTTTTGGATACGCGCCTGACCAACCTGAACCAGGCCGACTTTATCAAATGGGCCAACCAGTTTGAAACCAAAATTTACCCGACTACCCGCCAGTATTTTGGCCCTGAAGATTCGCCCGGCGTGGATAACGACCCGCACCTGATAGTTCTGAATACTCCGCTGAAAATCGCCGCCGGGTATTTCAGTTCGGACGACCTGCTCTTGAAATCAATCAATCCGAGCAGCAACGAGCGCGAAATGTTCTTTATAGACCCGGCCAAGAATTCCGGGGATGGTTATCTGGCGACCCTGGCCCACGAATTCCAGCACATGATAAATAATCATGTGCTGCCGGACCAGGACATCTGGCTGAACGAGGGCAGCAGCGTTTTGGCCCAGGTATTAAACGGCTATACCGCTAACGGCCTGGAGGGATCTTTCATGTCCCGTCCGGCTACCCAGCTTGACGGCTGGACCTGCGGAGCCTGTGGCACTTCGCCTTATTACGGCGGAGGCTACACCTGGCTCTCCTTCTTAAAAGACCGCTACGGCTTTGATACGGTCCGGTCCATTCCCCAGAACGGCAAAGGGCTAACCGGCTTTAACGCGGTAGACCTGGCCCTGTACGCCAACGGTCAGCCGGGCGAAACCTCTGAAACGGTCTTTATAAAATTCGTAGTGGCAAATTACCTGAACCGCCGCACCGCCGACCCACTCTATAATTATTCCCAGATTGGCACGCACGTAGACCGGGTAAACCCCCTGACTACCGCCAACGCCGAGGAAGAATTAAACCAGTACGCCGCCAATTATTACAGTGTCCAGGGCAACGATAAAGGCATTACCCTCGATTTCAAGGGTGCGCCAACCGTCCGGCTGGCCGGGCCGGGTCCGCACAGCGGCCAGCAAGCCTGGTGGAGCAACCGGGCCGACAATTCAAACATGACCCTCACCCGGTTAGTAGATTTGAGCAGCGTTAAAAGCGCCACCCTGAAATTCTGGACCTGGTTCGATATTGAGCCGAGCTATGACTGGCTCTATGTGGAAGCCTCGACCGATGACGGCCAGACCTGGCAGCCCCTCAAAGGAGCCAAATATACTACCGACCGCGACCCTTCCGGCAAGGCTTACGGCCCCGGCTTAAGCGGCCAGAGTACCGCCAACGGCATAGACTCAGCCGATACCACCGAACTGCGGGCTACCTGGGTCCAGGACTCGTTCGACCTTTCCAAATTCGCCGGTAAACAAATTAAAATCAGGCTGGAATACCTGACCGACGAAGGGTACAGCCGCCAGGGTGCGCTGTTCGATGACTTCGAAATTCCTGAAATCGGTTGGGAAGACGATGTTGAAAGCGGCGAAAACGACTGGGAAGCTTCGGGCTTTA
>JAYSYV010001032.1:0-1183 GCA_043727245.1 Chloroflexota bacterium
TGTGCAATAGCTATCTGCTCATTATTGTGTAGAATATGTGCCTCGCTGTTGCGGCACTAAATGCCTGAAATTTAGCCAATTATAAAAACCAAGGGGCCGTGACCTCACGGCAGGATTTAACAAAATCCTGGGCTGTTTTGGTTTGCCATTTAGCTGGAAAAAGGTTTTCAGATATGGCTTTTTTAGCTTCGCCAAATTCAGGTGGATAGGTGAATGTTTATAGATATGGTGAAATCCAAACAATCTCTCCAACATCCTCTCTCTTTATCTCTGATTCTTCTCGTGGTTTTAACACTCACCCTTTTTGGACCGACCGGACAGGCCAATGCCGACGGTTTTGGCGATACCAACTTTGAAAAACTCTGGCAGCAGTCGGATGGACCGATTGCCGCCGGACAGGCTAGCCGGAGCTGGCTGTGGGGCGCGGCTCCCAACTGGGTCGGCTATGAAGGTTACGACCAGGCACAACCCAATGCCAACCGCATGGTTCAGTATTTCGACAAGAGCCGAATGGAAATCAATAACCCTGACGTGGACCGCAACAGCCAGTGGTTCGTCAGCAACGGTTTACTTACTATGGAGCTGGTTTCCGGCAAAATTCAGGTCGGTGACAATCGTTATGAGGACCGCTCCCCGGCCAATATTCCCGTCGCTGGCGATGCCCAGAACAATCCGGGGCCGACTTACGCCTCGCTGGCGGGCCTGACCATTGCTCGTGATAGCTACGCGGGCAATCGGACCGGACAGAGTGCGAATGATAGCGTGAATGGCAACGGCCAGGTTAGCCAGATTCAGCCGCCGGTAGGGATAAACTACGCTTATTACGAACCGCAGACTCGCCACAATGTTCCCTCCGTGCTGTGGAACTGGATGCAAAACATTCCAGGCTCGAACTGGACTTTTGCGCTGGGTTACCCGATTTCGGAAGCCTATTGGAGCCAGTTTAATGTAGGTGGACAGAACAAGATGGTGCTGGTTCAACTGTTTCAGCGGAGGATAGTGACCTATACGCCCTCGAACGCCCCGGCCTGGCAGGTCGAGATGGGCAATATTGGAACCCACTATTTTAACTGGCGCTACAACGGCAATTCCCCAGCGCCGGCCCCGGTTGCGGTTGCGAGCGCTCCGGCGACTAATCTGGACGGTGAGGAGCAAGCCTTTATCCGCCAGGTTAATGATTACC
>JAYSYV010001033.1:0-1179 GCA_043727245.1 Chloroflexota bacterium
CCAGCCCCCTGGGACGAATGGGATAAAGTTTCTTACCTCAAAATGCCCGTTATAGGTGAGGTCGCCGCCGGTCGCTATGATGTAACGGTGGCATACCACGAGCCGGGCAGCGAAGCTGATGCCGATTTCGTGCTGATTAATTCGGGCGAGGTGAAAGTTAATCGCAGCACTTTTGCTTTACGGGTACGCGGCCAATCTATGATTGAAAATGAGATTGATGATGGGGATATTGTAATCGTGCAGGGCCAGGATTGGGCTGACGATGGCGACTTTGTGATTGCCTGTCTATCCGATTCCAGTGATGCCGCCGGGTTCGTCACTCTCAAGCGTTTCTACCGCCACCGCCAGGCCGACCGGGTAGTCCTTCAACCGGCCAACCAGAGCCTTAACCCGATTCATATCCTGCCCAACAAAGGGGACGCTTCCAGCGAAGACCTCGATGCGGTCAAAATCCAGGGTCGAGTTACGACTATCATCAAAACTAACGGTCTTTAATCTTCCAGAATAGATTCTTATTTTAAGAGGCTTACCCTAACGGCAAGCCTCTTTTTTACCCTTAAATTATTCATGAAAGTTTTTTATTTTGCCGGGGTTGGAGCAGGGCTGTAAGCCCGAAGGATGTGGCGGATAAGGTCGCTAGTGGAGTGGCCGGGCAGAAAAGGAATTAAAACTATCTGGCCCCCGTAAGACCTCACAGTGGGCGCTTCCGGCAAAATCTTACCGGCGGTGCTGGCGGCTTCCGAGGGTGAGTAATCACCGCCTTTAACATAAATTTCCGGTTTCAATTCGGCAAGCAAGCTTTCGGCGGTCAGTTCTTCAAAAACTATCACATGGTCTACCGGGCGCAGGGCGCTCATTAGCTCGGCCCGTTCTTGCTGGCCGACCAGTGGGCGCTGTGGACCCTTTAATTGCCGGACCGAGGCATCGCTGTTCAGACCCAGCACCAGTATATCGCCCAGGGCGCGAGCTTCTTGCAGGTAGCGGATATGCCCCAGGTGTAGAAGGTCGAAACAGCCGTTGGTAAAAACTATTTTCTTGTTGGCGGCTTGCCACTCCACCCGTTGTGCCAGTAAACCTGCCCGTGAAAGTATCATAGCCCCAGCTTTTCCAGTTCCTTGTGTAACTCATCCCTTTGAATTGTTACGTTACCCTGTTTGCGAATGACTACTCCGGCGGCAG
>JAYSYV010001034.1:0-1179 GCA_043727245.1 Chloroflexota bacterium
CCACTCTCTCAAACTCTGGGGGCTATGGTGAGCGGCTTAACATGGTTAGTGGCCCTCGTGGCGTTGGCCTGGCCGCTCTGGTTAAGAAGAAACAAAAAACGACCAATATTAGAAAACCCCCAAAAATAAAACAAATCGGCTTTTTTTGCGTAGAGTATTTGTTACCAGAAAATAATGCTCCGGCCCGGCTTTCCTGCTCTTTGGGCCAGTGACTCAGGTTTTAGAAAATTGGAGGGTACGGTGAATAACCCGGTAGAAAAAACTGACCTACTTGAAGAAACCAGCCAGACCCCGGTAGATTGGTACGATGATTTGCCGCCTGCCAGCGCTGCACGCTCGGATGGGTTTAGCTCCTGGCTGGCACGAGCGCTGGTGAACGAACTCAATCAAACGGTACTGGATTTCAACAAAGTCCTGTATGTGCTGAATGAATTTGAAAAAATGACGGCTCCACGCCAGACAATCAGTGGTGAGACTGTTCCGTCACCCCTGGCCGAGAGTATTTTGCAGGTTTTGAAACAAAATAAAGTCGATGAAACTTTGCGCGAACAGGTTGGCCGCCTTCAAAATTCGGCCTTTAAAACCACCCTGGAAGCTACCTTGCGCCAGTACTGGGACACTATTAAATCCAGGAGCAACGAGCTAAACCAGCAATTGAAAGTTATTATTCCCCAGCCCGGTTCATCTAAAATCCAGACTGAAGAATATCAGCCCGAAGAAGCGGTTTCGTCTTCGGTTTATACTTCTTCTAAGCATGGACCGGTTGATATTAGCCCGGCAGAGGTTCCGGCCCACGAACTTACGCTGGATATTTTTGATGAAGCCGGTTCCGCCGAAATTCTGATAGTAGCCGAGCATCCCGGCCTGGTGGCGGCTTCTATTGAAATCACGCTAAATCACGATATTTTGACTATTAGCGCGCACGATTTCAGCCAGGAAAGCTTTCATAAAGAAGCTCTCTTGCCTTTTGCGGTGGAGCCGGATAACTTTAGTCAGCAATACCGCAACGGTGTGCTGGAAATCCGCTTGAAGAAACTGACCCAGCCGGAGGGCTAGGCATAAAAATAAAAGTGGGATGGAATAATGCAGGTTCAGGAAATATTGGAATTGAGGGTAGTCGAAGCCGCGCCGCGTGATGCCGGGCGAACTGTCATCCGGCTTGACCCGGCTGATTTGCAG
>JAYSYV010001035.1:0-1178 GCA_043727245.1 Chloroflexota bacterium
TAAACAGGGCATCAATAAGAACCTTCGTTGACCCATCGAGGTCGCGACGGTTGAGCGTCTTTGAGGTACATGTGAAAGCAAGACTTAAATACAAAGGAACTTTTGGCGGGATAGAGAAGTCAGGCCACTCCTCTTTCAGCACGCACGAGACGTGCTGCTTGTAAGTAGTCCCGGTTCCTCTCATGTAACTCATAGCCTTGCCGCCTCTGATACCGTAGCCGTACACGTCATTTGTGCCGGGTGGGAAACCAAGCCTGACTTCAAGGAGGGGGGCGCTGTATTTAGTTGTCATAACCTTAACCTTTCAAACCTGACCGCTCTCAACGGTTATTTGGCGGAGTGGGAGTCCTGTTTTTTCAA
This sequence comes from Chloroflexota bacterium, assembly GCA_043727245.1. Classification (GTDB taxonomy): domain Bacteria; phylum Chloroflexota; class Chloroflexia; order Chloroheliales; family Chloroheliaceae; genus 54-19. The sequence continues at coordinate 361 of JAYSYV010001035.1, forward strand.
TTGACGGACGTATTCTAAATACTCAGGGAATTTATTTAAAACGGCAATTAGAGTCTTGCCGCCATAATTTGAACGCATCCCTTTTATTTTTGTCCAGGTATCAGAACCAATTCCGAGGTATGCCCCGAACTCATCGTCAGTCATATCCAGGAACCTCTGCCGCTCGTATAACTTTACTGTAAGTTCCGGCCTGTTGTTGCTGTTATCCAACGCTATTTCTCCCCGTATAATATATTACCCAAAATGAAGCTTGCATTATCTATAATACTGTGGTTTAATACTCTTGTCAAGGGTTTGCTTTGAGAGAGAAAACCTTGCAAGAGAGTCCTTACCAAACTATTTACTAACGACTAATTGAGGCTATAATAGAACGGTAGTTCTAAGTTGTAGCGGAACAATGATTAAGGTTTCGTTCAAAGGGCGTGACTAATGCGTAAATTTGGCATACGTAACAATCCTTTCTGGCCCGCGAAAAAGAGCCAGCCCAAACCCTCCAAACCCCCGGTTGAAAAAGTACACCCTGATGACGCACGCGGAGCAAACCAGGAAAGTACGAGCCAGTGACCGCCCCGGCAGCGCGGGCGTTCAAGTCAGAGCAAAGTCTTGAAACGAGAACAGATAGAGGACTCACGGTAGCGGGTCAAATCTGGAACCTCAAGTGTGAGTACGAGGAGCGGTTGGCGGTTGGATGCGACCGGCTCCTTCTACTCGAAGCGCAGGGCGACCCGGCCTGGGCGATGTTTGATTACTGGCTCCGTATAGAAGCCGAGTACCGGGTGGTACATTCGTGCTTTACACTGGAAGCTGCGAACATCAAG
>JAYSYV010001036.1:0-11859 GCA_043727245.1 Chloroflexota bacterium
CCATTTTTCCCGGCAACGACGGCTACTCCTTTATTGCTCAGTACGCCATCAACTATTTTATGGGCTAAACTCTCAATATCTTTGGAAAATGGATTGTCAGGCGCATCAATGACCAGCGGGGTTCCCCGGTTAATCGAAAGCGTTACGGCTGGGCCGCCGCCACTAATGGTCGCGGCAATCGGATGGCCGATAGTAGTTTCAATATTTTCCGCCCTCAAGCCGTGTTTACTATCGGCCCGGTTTAATAATAGGGCAATTTTCTCCCTGGGATATTCCAGAATTTCGGTTACTTCCAGGAACAGCCGGATGTCTTTGATAGCAGTCATTTCGAGGGTCATCACCGTCAGAATTAAGTCGCTCATATCCAAAATCGAAAGCTGAGTTTCTTCTTTAAGCGAGGGAAAGGTATCTACAAAGATATAATCGAAATTGTTTTTTAGTTCCTTAAGAATCTTCTTTAAATCTTCGGCTGTGACCAGTTCGCCCTGGTCGGGCTTGGAAGGGGCCAGCAAGACTTTTAGTTCACTGGAGTGGGTCAGCATCACATCTTGCAATAACTGGGTATCCAGACCTTCCATACGGCCCTGCAAGTCGTTCATAGTCTTGGTATTGCGGATGTCCATCATGATACCAACATCGCCAAAGAACAGGCTGCCATCTACCAAAGCGACTCTTTTCTTGCTGATTTGCTTTACAGCTACCGCCAGGTTGGTGATGATAGTAGTACGTCCGATGCCGCCTTTTGGACTAAAAATACTGATAATTTCGCCCAGGCTGGTTTCGGTTCCGTTGGGCGCAGCCGGTACTCCCGACTGGAGTTGGACCGGTGGGTTGAACCGGCGCTTGCTTTGCTCGTCCTGGTAGACGTGCCGGATGCTGCCGACCAATTCATCGCCGGAGAAGGGCTTGACCAGGAATTCACGCGCCCCGGCGCGCATGGCCTGACGCAGATAATCTTGCTCACCCTGAACCGACATCATAATAACAGCCACGCCGGGAACTTGCTGGATAATTACCTCGGTCGCCTGGATGCCGTTCATATCCGGCATATTGATGTCCATCAGGACAATATCAGGCTGGAGCTTCCGAGCTTTATCAATGCCTTCTTGACCACGAGTTGCCGAATCTACAACTTCTATATCTCGTTCAAAATAGAGCAAATTAATTAAATTATTGCGGGTTTCTACAATATCATCTACTACCAGTAGTCTAATTTTGCGTGGTGTCTCAGTCATAGTAAATAATTATCCTTACCCTAACTTTGGTCGGATTTACCAGGGTACATAAAATGTGCCGGTGAAATAGCCACCAGTATTGTTAAAATAATAACATCTTTGAAACCGGGTTGCAATAGTACCTTTGTTAGGCTTGGTTCAGGTTAAAGCGAGGTTAATTGGTAATATCAGGCGGCAGGCCAACCGGCAAATTAGTTCCGGTCAGCCTACTTTCTGGTTAAATTATTATTGAGTGCCGGTAGCGAAGACCAACTCCGGTATTGGTAAGCCATAATCTCTGACAAGAATACGGAAGGTAACGCCAGTGGTCAACTGTTTGGATATAGACGCGTCTACCGGGTTGGCCGGGTCCTGGGGCTTGGCTCTGAGTACAAAGTGGACAATTGCAATCGAACCACTGGTGGCGGGGTCAAAATAATTGGTGTCCCCGACGCTGATAACCGGGTTAGTAGCGTTCAGACGGGCGGCAGCACCGACAAACCGGTATTCACGGGTGAACTTCAGTACTTCTGCTTCCTGGTCGGTCACGCCCAGGATAAGAATGGTATTGACCTGAAAGCCAAGCCCATTTTCTAGGTAATTCTTAAGTGTTGGGGTTGGTATGACAGTGGGCTGGGAGGCTACCACGACTGTCGGCGTATCCGGGTTAGGTGTGGCGGTTGGAAGGGTAATTTGTTCTATGGGCGCGGATTGCAACCGGACTACTTTCAGGACACGCACGTTTTGCAGGACGGTTTTGGTGGTCAATTCCAGGCCGGGGTTAGGGCTGCCGTTGGCTGCAACCTGCCCGGAGGGCTGTCCGGTGACACGCCGTTCCACCACGTAAGTCGCCACTACGTCAACCAGATCATTTTCCTGGATTAGCCCGGTAACGGTAGAAAGGTCGTTGGTAGCATAGGCAAAAGCCCCTTTGCCCGGTTCCAGTTTTTTGTCGGCTACCAGTTGGCGCATATAGGCCGAGAAAGTACCTTCTACCAGATCACCTTTTTTAATTTGCTGCCCGATGTTGTAGGGGACTTTGTTAATGCGGTTGACTGCCTCGGTCAGCTGCAATATATCCTGGTCGACTATAACTTCGGCGCGTGGTTTGGCAATAGTAAAAAGGTCTTCCAACCTGAGCAAAGTACCGGCTGGAATAGCGCGGGCGGCCACGACTACCAGCACATTATCGAGTACGGGGGTGGGAGTGCCAACAACTACCGGCCTGGTGGTGCTGGCAGTAGTAGTGCCGGTGGTGGCCTGGTTTGAGGGCAGGTTTGCCTGACCACCGGGACCGGCAGAAGAAGGGGCCGGAGCTTGACTATCGTTGCCGCAGCTAACCAGCAGGAAAGATAATACCAACGAGGCCAGGACTACGCCCAGACCGAGGCTGTGTCTGATGCCCCAGTAATTCTTGAAAACAGCACCTATACCGCTCATACCGCCCGTGTATCCTTTCCTCAATCGTGCCTGTTTGCTTGTTCGACCCTGCCGGGTGATAACTGCTCTGAAAGCCTTTTGAAAATACAAAACTGCGGTCCAAATATCTGATACAAGGAGTCCGGTGAGTTGCCCGGTGTAGCATCAGCCGGACATAAAAAAAGCGCTTGCTACTTATAACGAGCCAAAAGTTAATGTTATGTATTGTTATTATGTCTAATTATAGCATGGATTGCAATAGCCAGATAGTCCTTTTAAGCAGTCATTGGTCAGGAACCACAGGGGATAATGTACTGAAAAGAGGTAATAACTGAGCTGCTATCCAGCCTGATTATGCTGCTAAAAGTAGTGGAATATAGAGGCACAGTGCAAAAAAGCTAATCCCATTTAACGGATTAGCTTTTAACATTTCTGGTGCTGCTTAAACCTGTTCGGCAAGCAAAACTTGAATAGCGGCTTTGGTCTGGTCGTAATTGCCCTCGCCAAGCGTGGTATAGCGAATATGGCCTTTTCTATCAATTAAAAAGAGGGACGGCCAGCCTCTGACGTGATATTTGTTCCAGGTTTGAAAGTCGTTATCCTGGGCTACGGGATACTTTATCTGAAGTTCCTGGACGGCCTGTTTGACGTTTTCCAGCTTCTTTTCCCTTTCAAATTCGGGGGTGTGCATACTGACAAAGGCCAGCCCTTTATCGGCAAACTCATCGTACCAGGCCCGCAAATTTGGCAGGACGTTTCGGCAGTTGATGCACTCAAAAGTCCAGAATTCCAGCAAGACCGGCTTACCTCGTAAGCTTGCCAGTTTTAGCGGTTCGGAATTAATCCAGCTCGTATTATCAAAGTCGGGCGCGACTCCCCGGTCCGACAGGTTTACACTCGGTACGGGGTCGGTATTGACCGAGCTATCGGGAGTAGCTCCACTCTCAGGTAAAACTGCATTTTGGGTAGCATCCGTGGAATCGGTGCAGCCGTTGAGTAATAGGCCGCTGGTCAGGGCAGTCAGGAAGCCTAAAAACTGTCGTCTTTGATTTGCTGGCATAATTGGCTTTCACTTCTATCAATCAAATGCTTTTAACTACTTTTCATTTTATCTGCTCTGATTATAACCTCCAAATCTTAAAAATCCCTTACAAAGCTTAAAATCCGTGGAACATTCTACGTTTGACGAAATAATGTTATTATTAAGCCGGTCTAATGGTTAGCGTTTAAGGCGAATTGACAGGGGATTATGACGACCAGCAAGAATCAGGAACAGGTTTATTATCTGTGGGAGTGTCCGAAGTGCCAGATTGCCAACCAGGCTGATTTAATATTTTGCCCGAACTGCGCCTTTAACGAAGGTTTAGCTGAACCCACCCCAGACCATCCCGAAAAAACCAGCAAGATAGCCGAAGCCCTCGGCAGCGCGATTGAATGGTCCCTCAAGCATGGGCAACTAAAGACTTCTGAAGTGCTGGTCCAGGTCGCCAGACGACATCCTAACATTAATTCGCTGACCGATTTACGCAACTTGCCCCCCTCAGAATTGAACCTCCTGGCCGACAACTTCCTGAACTTCAACCGCCTGGGCGCTGCCGGGACAGGCTTTACCGCCGGGTTGCCGGGCGGGTTGGCGGCTTTCGCAACTATTCCGGCTGATATATCGGCCCTGGTCTACTTTTCGCTGCGTTGCATCAGCGGGATTAGTCAGTCCTACAGCCTGGAAACCGCCACCGAAACCGGCCAGACCATTGAACTGCTGGCTTTTGCTTACGGCAGCCAGTTTGAAACCCTGATAATCGGCCAGCGGCGGCTGGAAAATATCCAACTGGCCGCTTTTCTGCTACAAAACCCGGAGCATACCCGGCTGGTTAAAGCCTGTCTGCTCAAGCAACTATCGGTTCACCTGACCGTTGATTTTGCCAGGACCAGTTGGGCCTCTTTTTTGCCGGTGGTCGGTGGTGTCGTCAACGGGATTGACCATTTCTGGTTCCTGGGCGAGATTGGCAAACGCGGCAAGCAGTTCTACCAGATTTTGCTGCCAACTCTGCCCTTACTTTCTAACTCGCCTTTGCTGGCGGCGTTAGTACCTGTTACCCTGGAAGTGCGCGAGGAAAAGCTGGAATTGGCCGGGGATAATTACGACCTATATCTGGTCGCTGCAGTTAACGAGGTTAAAGCGGCTTTCGTGGTAGTTATCGGGGACAGACTGCTGGCGAGAAAATTTGCCGAAAAGCTGGCCCTGGCCGGGATTGGGGCTATGGCGCTGGACCGGGCAGTAAGTTCCGAGGGACTAAAGGCGGTCTGGTCTTATCTGGCGGCAGGAATGCCGGAGGTCTTTTCGACCAATCCAGGTCCGGGGTTACTTGGCCTGGGTGAAGGGGCCGGTTTATGCCTGGAAGCGTTACCTTCCCTGCTGCCTCGGCCCGGTAGCGCCGTCCTTTATAACCTACCGCCCCTGGATAAGCCGGTCCGGGTAGAAGTACCGCTGCTGGTCCAACTTGGCGCGGCTACTTCCGACCCGTCGGCCTATTGGCTGAACTACCTGCAACCCGCCGGGGGGAACGGCTTAATTTCAATCAACACTTTTGATGACCCTGGCGAGGCTTTCACCGAGTTCTATTCCTCCGGTAATATTAACCAGGCTGTAGATTGGGCCTGGCGCGATACCCTCGAATGGTTCAACCGACCGGGCTAATTTTCCGGTTCGGCCACCGGCAGCAGCACCTGAAAATCGGTCAGTTTTCGCACCAGGGCCGGAGTCAGGTTAATATCTTTTTCGTCATAAATAGCCTGGACCGCTTCTTCGGTCGGGCGACCATCAAAATAGTTTAAAACTTCTATCAACTGTTTGGGCATAATGATCGGGTCATACGAGCTATAGGTTTCAATCAGGTTTGTGTCGCCCCCGGCCTGGATAATCTGAAACGCCCCGGTTTGCAGCTTGCCGGGTAGTTCTTCCGACATCACAACCCGGTAAGCTTCCTGGGCCAGTTGGGCAATAGTTTGGAGTTCCGCTCCGCCAATTTCTAAGACCTGTTCCCAGGTTAGCGGGCTGACTAAATGGGCGCAAAGCTGGTAAAATTCGCTTTCCCGGCCCTGCCACTTGCCCCACATTCGGCGGTAATCGGCCTCATCCTTCAGACCGTCCATCTGGTTCGCGTCCAATGACGAGCGGGCGCTGCTGTTACCTGCATAATCCAGCGGGAAAAGTCTTTTTAAGGCAGTTCTTCCTATATCAAGTTGCAGGATGCACCAGACTGCCAGGTTGCGCTCGGTCAGGGTCAGGAGTTTTTGGATGGTTTTCCAGAAGGTAAACCCGGTCGCGCCCCGGTTGTGCTTGCAAAACCAGGTCGCGCAGATAGAATTGCGATGCCGCCAGACTCCGCACAAGCCGCCTTCTTCAATATAATATGGGCAGAGCATCGCTTCGCTTTTGCCAAAAAAGTTGCTGCCCTGGGTGTACATAAGGTCGTACATGGGCGGCTTTACCACCCCGAAAGGTGTTACCGCAATGCCTTTAACAATCCGCTCCTGGAGCCTATCCCGGCCCGGTACGGTGCTGGAGTCCGGTTCAAGCAGTATCCGGCCCACCAGGAAATTAGGCAATTCCGGCAGATAGGTGCAGCATTTGGTCCTGGAGTTAAAGTAAAGCTTCTGGGAAGCGTTCGGGGCAGCTCGGTTGCACATGGCGCAATTCTCGCAGGTGGCCTTAGTTTCAGCCGGAATACTACCCTGCAAAGCCTGGCCCAGCCAGTTGGCGTAGAGCGGCGGCAAACTGCTGTTAATACCCAGCGGATCGGTCATATTTTGTTTCGTTTCTATTAAAGTTAATTGTAATAACAGGATTATTATAGCAAAGCCCACAAGGGTTGTATGAACTTGCTCGCCAGTGCTAAAATCTATATAGACCCATTGTAATTTTAGTTCCGAGGAAATTAAAATGCTTGCTAAAGAATTGGATAAAGCTGAAGTAGCCCAAAATCTAAAAGTTCGTCCTTCGACCCGGTCCGGTCAGGTGGCGGGCAATCTGAAATTCGATTGGATAATGGCTATCCTGACAGTGTGGTTGATAGGCGGTATTCACGTTGACGGCTGGGCGCACCAGCATGTGCCTGGTCTTGAAACATTTTTCACTCCCTGGCACGCCCTCTTTTACAGTGGCGTTTTAACGATAGCCAGCTTTTTAAGTATTACACTGGTGGGGAATCATCTGAGAGGTTACGCCTGGACCAAAGCTTTACCGGCGGGCTATGGTCTTTCGATGATCGGGGTAGTAATTTTCACACTTGGCGGCGTTGGCGATATGTTATGGCACACTTTGCTGGGCGTTGAGGTGAGCGTGGAAGCCTTGCTCAGTCCCTCGCACCTGTCCCTGGCAACCGGCGGCATCTTAATTTCCACCGGGCCTTTACGGGCGGCCTGGCTGCGGTCGCTCAGCAAAGGGCTGAGTCTTTTCAAGCTTCTACCGATGCTCATCTCTTTATCCATGCTTCTTTCGATTTTTACCTTCTTTACCCAGTACGGCAACCTGTTCGCTACTACCTGGCCCGCCCGCAATAGAGAAGTTTTTACCAGGCAGTTGATGGAATTTAATGTGTCAATTGGCCTGATGAGTCTGCTTTTCCAGTCAGGACTGTTAATGAGCCTAACGCTGCTGATAGTCCGGCGCTGGGCTTTGCCTTTTGGGAGCCTGACTTTGTTCTATACGGTCAATATCGGCCTTCTAACTTTCATGCGGGACCGCCAGCTTTCCACCGGCTCCTTATCATTAATTGGTGTGGGTCTGGTTACGGGTCTGGCAGCCGACTTGTTCATCCGGCGTTTTCAACCTTCGACGGCCCATCGCACGGCCTTCCGTTGCTTTGCGGCGGCTGTACCGGTTTTGCTATACAGTCTTTACTTCCTGGCGGTCCAGTTGACCGGCGGTATCTGGTGGACCCCGGCGGTCTGGAGCGGTTCGATTTTCCTGGCCGGAATGGTCGGTCTATTGACCAGTTACGCGGTGCTTCCGCCACATATGCCCGCCGAAAACGGCAAATCAAAACAGCTTTAACCTAAAGACCGGGCAACTCATTTTAAGAATTGCCCGGTCCTTTTATTCCAAGTCCCATATTAAGGGACGTTTATTAATCATGCGGCCAGATTCAACGTTTCACGACTTTAATGATTTTGTGAACTCTGGTGGTCGCCTTGGATAAGTATCTCGTCCTGGCCTTTCAAGTTTTCCTGGTAGCCGACGGCATCCTTTATTTTCTCAATGGACTGGTTCCCCAGCAGACTTTCGGAGGTGTAAGCTCCTTCGGGAACTGTCTGGCCGGTGCTGCTCTGGGTGGGGCTTTGCGTGGTAGCGGCCTCGGATTTAGGCTGTGAAAAGAGGGCTAACATTTCGCGATTAAAGGCCGGAATATCGTCGGGCTGGCGGCTGCTGACCCAGTTACCATCTCGCACCACCTGGCTATCTTCCCAATGTCCACCGGCGTTACGAATATCGTCCTGAATGGTGTGATAGCTGGTCAACTTGCGGCCTTTGGTTAACCCGGCTGACACCAATAGCCAGGAACCGTGACAAATAACCGCAATCGGTTTTTGGGCCTGGTCAATCTGGCGAATAAATTCCTGGGCTTTGGCATCAACCCGCAAATTATCGGCATTCAAGGCTCCGCCGGGCAGCAGTACCGCGTCAAAATCGGCCGGGTTGGCCTGTTCCAGGGCCAGGTCAACCTTAAAGGTATCGCCTTTAGTATCGTGGTTAAAGCCGGTTATCTGGCCTTTTTTCGGTTCCGGGGCGACAATTTTGGTGGTCGCACCGGCCTGTTCGAGAGCCTTCTTCGGCTCAGTAAGCTCAACCTGTTCAAAATAGTCGGTGGCAAGTATCGCTACTCTAAGTCCGTTTAAATTAGTATCAGCCATTTAAAATCTCCTTTGTTTCTTTCTCAACCACTGTGTTGTGGTATGTCATAACAGGCAATTGTCTGCATATTATGGGCCAGTGGTTTTAGAAAAGCATAAAGGTTAGATTAAACAGGCCGGATGGCCCTAGTAAGCGACCATCTCGTCATCGACACCGGCTCCGGACTCCTGGCTGTAGACGCTGTTAAAGATAATTGTAGCCGTAGCCCATTCGTTGATATTTTCCACCCGGAAAGTGCCTTGCAGGTCTTTTGTGACTAGAGTCCGAACGATTTGCATACCCAGGCCAGTCTTGGATGTTTCCAGGTCAAATTCGGGCGGATAGCCTCTGCCGTTATCGCGCACTTCAATCTGGGTCCGGCCTTCGTCAACAAAAGAGCTGATGCGGATTTCGCCATCAGGGCGGTCCTCGAAACCGTGGAAGATGGCATTTGAAACCAGTTCCATAATCAGAATTGCCAGCAGGGTCGCCTCTTTGCTGGCGACTGGAACTTTCCCATCGTCAATCTTGAAGCGAATCCGCTTGTCATTCGGAATCAGGCTATATACGGCAATGTCGGTAATTTCTTTAGCGACCGCCTCAACCGTCGTAACGCCCACATCTTCCCGGCTCAACAGGTCGTGGATAGCCGCGATAGACTGAATCCGGGCCACACTCTCGGAAAGCGGCCCGACTACTTCGGGATTGTCAGACCGGCGGAGTTGCATCGAAAGCAGGGCTGCCACCGTTTGCAGGTTGTTGCGGACCCGGTGGTGCATTTCCTGGAGCAAAGCGGCTTTGATGGTCAGGCTGCGTTTGGCTTCCTCGTAGAGCCGAGCGTTTTCAATCGCGATGGCAGCCTGGTCGGCAAAGGCCGAAATAATCTGGAGTTGCTCGTCATTGAAGTGGCGCTGGTCGCGGGTATACAGGCAAATTACCCCCAGAACTCCCCTGGCCCCGCTCAAAGGCACGCACATACAGGAGCGGTACTGGTTGTTGTAATAGTAATTTTCGCCCGGATGGAGTTCAAAATGGGCATCCCAGACGTTTTCGGGGCGGTTAAGTTCAGCGGTCCGGCCCACCGGGCCTTCACCCAACTTGACGCGCATGTGGCGGGAGTAATCATCACTCAGGCCGTGGTTAGCGATAATGGTCAGGTAATGGCTATCTTCTTTTAGTTCGTAGATTCCCGACATGTCCACTTTGACCAGTTCAGCCGCTTTTTCCACAATCAATTGCAACACCTGTCGCAGGTCAAGCGTCGCAGCGACCATATTGGAAACGCGCTGGAGGGTTTCCAGTTCCTGGACTTTCTGGCGCAAACTTTCGTCGGTCTGCTGGTAGAGCCGGGCGTTTTCAATTGCCATCGCGATTTCTCCGGCTACCATTTCCAGGAAGCGAATTTCTTCGTTGTTCCAGTTGCGGTAGGTCCGGGATTGAACATTGATGACCCCGACCAGTTTCTCTCTGGTAAAAAGAATTACCGGCACACTGAGCATTGAACGGCTGGCATCTTCGTGCAGAGCCTCCACGTAGCGGAAGCGGGTATCGGCCCAGATGTCGTAAACCGAGATAGGTTTACCCTCTTTGGCCGAGGCTCCGGTCACGCCTTCGCCCACAGTGACGCGCACATTGCCGATAGCCCTGGGGTTAAGCCCTTTGGCAGCCCGCAGCACCATGGTAGATTTTTCATCCTGGTCTTTATCGAAGACGTAAACGGCGCAGACATCCACGTTCATAACTTCGGCGACGGCCTGGACGGTCAGATTCAGGACCGAGTCCAAATCCAGGCTGCTGTTTACGGCGCTATTGACTTTGTGCAAGGCTTCCAGTTCGTCCAACGAGCGGCGCACCTGTTCGCCAAAGCCGCCCATGACGGTCCCTTTGACAATCGGGCTGAGGGTGGGATTTTCTTCGGTGGGGCGGTTGGAGGCTAAGGCCCGAATTAAAAGGCGGTCACGCCCATCCACGTAACCCTTCATTATCGAAGCGACCGCCCGACGGGCCAGGCCGTCCAGAATCAACACAACTTCGCGGCGTTCCTGGGGCGGCAGGTTGATTTCCTCGGCGTTATAAATCGCGTCAACTATTTCCTGGGCATAGGCAATCGTCTGGCCGACCAGTTCATCCACCGGGACTTCGGTTAAGGCCCACTTATTGCCCTCGACACTCATAAAATCGCAAAAATTGGCTATGTCATTATGGCGGATACTCTCTACCAGTTTTTCGTAGTATTGGGGATAAACAAAATGGGCGCTAATCGCCATGGGTGAGCGTAAAGGCGGCAATTCCAGCAATTCGTTGGTATCGTCACTATTCTGGCCCGGTTCGCCACACACGTCATCCCGGTTGGCGACCGCTACCGCCGGGTCTTCGGCCACAATAGCAAACGAATTAGTTTCAGCCGGAAGGAGTTCCGGCTCATTGTTATCGGAATATGGGTTATACGCGCTTCGCCCACTGGCCTGGGCCTTGTGGACCGAGCTTTCCCAGGCTATACGCCAGTGTTCTTTAACCCGGTCACTGACGGTAACTAAAATCTCGGCTAGCCTATCTCGGTTCATATTTTTAATACTTATTCTAGACTGTGTACCCCTGCCATTTCAGGATAAAGGAATACATTTCTCTAATATATTGGGCCGGGTTGTTGCCATCGGAGGCCGGTGCGTAAACCGGGATAGCATCCTCCATGTGGTTTAGGCCCTTGTTTACATAATATTTTATCATCAGCCTGCACCACGCTTCCAGGCCAGCCTTCCAGGTTGGAAAGCGTTGGAACCCACAGGCTCCGTCTTCTTCGCCCCGGACGTTACCCCAGTTTTTATTGTTGAGGCTATTCTCGCCGTTGCAGTAACCGACCGCTGTCCCGGCTCCGCTTTCCCTTACGAAGAAGGCCAGGGCCACGCCGGGGTCAAGACCGCTATTGACAATTGTAGCATAAAGATCGCCTGCATCGGATAACACCGGAGAACGGTAGAAAGCTAAAACCTTGCGAAACTGGTCGAGCGTAAGGCGGGCCGAGCCGGTGAAGGTCAGTTCGTTCTGACTGCGCCAGGACAGGTAATGCTGCCCGGAGTTGCCCATTTCCACCTGCCAGTCGGCATCGTTAGAAGGGGTATAGCTTAACACACGCCGCTCGAAAAGTTGCAGCATGACCATTTTGGTTTTACCGCCGACCTGGACTCTGGCCCAATAAGGCTCGGTAATGGGGTAGCCAAAGACGTATACCGGGTCGAAAAGCGGCTCGGTTACGCGGTTGCGGTCGGCATCCAGCACCATCCCCTGCCGGGCGAAATAGTCGGTGAAAGCACGCGGGATGTTATGGCCGGTAGC
>JAYSYV010001037.1:0-1176 GCA_043727245.1 Chloroflexota bacterium
CCCTTCACTCGAAGTTCGCCGGTGAGTATTTCTAATGGGATCAAGCCCCGGTCATTAGGCAGGGGCTTATATTTTATGGTTATTAAAACCCTAATTTTATTTTGAAGTTACTGGCATCTATCGGGACTTCAAAAAGACTATAACCTTTACCCTTAAAAGTGGGTTGAATACTAAAATCAGTTTTGTAACTCCCAGAAAAAGCAATGGCTCCAATTGCATCCATGTTTGAGGTTCCACTAAAAGTTCTACCTTTACCATCAATTATAGACAGGAAAACAATTGATTGCGGCTTTGAGCTTTGATTATCTAACTCATAAACCAATATAAGAAATGCGCCTTGTGATTGGAGTACTTTGCCGTTACTGTCGGTGATCTGTGAGAAACGGTCTACACTGGTAATAGTGATTTTAACATCGTCTTTCACCGCGTTCTGACCGATTAGCTCTTGCCCAGCACCAGTGACCCTGACACCTATTTCTTTAGTTGCAGGAGCGGCAGTTGGCGGTCTGTTTGTCTGGGTAGGTCGTGGAGTAGAGTCGACCACAGCAGTAGCGGCACTATTGACAACCGGGGCATTAGTTCGCTGGGTCACTACTGCTGTTATAGTAACTTCTGTCGCCTGGTTTGTTGGATTTACATTAGTCTTAGCGGAGTTTGATGCTACCGCCCCTATTACTACCAGGGCAACCACTACAACTATTAGCCAGCCCCACCAGGGGAAACCTTTCTTTTTAGGTTCAAGCGCACCTCCGAAATAGCCAACCTGGGGATTTTGTCCTTGCGGGGGATACTGCCCCTGTTGTGGATATGGTTGACCTTGCTGGGGTTGATAATTTGGAGTGCCGTAAGGTTGCTGGGGAGGCGGGTACTGACCCGGCGGTTGCTGGTCTGGTTGCGTCATTGCGTATTCCTTTCCTATATAATTATATTTTGCTTTGAGAAAAATATAATTAACTGTAGTCTTAAATTTTTTATGGGAAACGTCAATTTATTCGGGGCTGTTATTACCCAAAGGTTTTTGTCAACATTTTTTTGCAATGCCGATTTTTTAATGGTAAAGCGGCTTAACTCCTTTTCTATGGTTAATCTTTATGTTCGGCCTCGTCCATGGTTTCTTCTCCACTACTGGCGGCTGGCTTGTCATTCGGGCCAGACCCCACCAACCGGCAGTTACAA
>JAYSYV010001038.1:0-3945 GCA_043727245.1 Chloroflexota bacterium
CCGGTAAACTTTAAGTTTGTTGCCGGTTTTTCTGGCTTTAGCTAGTTTCATCCGTTCTTATCTTTTTGCTAAATAGTGAATCGTCCATACTTAATGTAAGGCATGATTACTATAGAGTCAATACTTTGATAACTTTAGATAATTAAACAAATTGGTACAAATTGAGCTTGTGTACTGTGGTTATGCAAATCCCCCAAAGACAAATAACTTTTTTATTACCACACCGCTACTCAACCGCCCTGGATAGAGCAGAAAGCTTCGGTCTTATTATGAAATGAAAAACCCGCCAATCAGCGGGTCTAGCACAAAAAGTTTATCGGTTTAATTAATGGCAAAAAATAGGGCGCCCACCATGTACTAAAGGTAAGTGTCGTGGTTGTTTGCTATTATTTTCTATGGCAGCCTGTTTCTGTTCATTCTTCCAGGCTTCTACTCTTTCAGCAGCTATCCTGTTACTTTCTTCCAGACGGCCCCTTCTTTTAAGCCTATCTTCTAAACTTGAGCCGCTGTGTTCAAGTATCAATTGTTCTCGAGTGGTCATAAACCCATCTCCCTTTTACGTTTACGGGCCAGATTCAATTCCTTTAAGGGTGTCTTCTGGTTAAGTATGATTTCTCACAGGAAGATTACAATTATACCTTTTTTATATTAGCAAGGGGCAACTTTTAGCCAAATACTTCTAAATAGTTAGATTTAACCAGACTACCATGCATCATGCCCCCTGGCTACCCTGATCAGGAATTGTCTGTGTTGCTCGTTGGCTTCTGCCCTACTTGTCCCCTCGTAAACCCTGGCCTGGTGCTGGCCGCCCAGCTTCCCCCTTAACCGCTCCGCTTCGGCCAGGATGAACGGGCCAAAAGCATCACCGTCCTGATCTATCACCCAAGAGCTACTTGCTGGCGGTTGTTTCTTAGCCCTGGCCGGTTTACTTACTGTTATCGTTTTGTTAACACTCGTTGATTCTGCTGGCGTATATTCCTGTTCCAATACTACCGGGGTGAGCTGGGAGTAAAGTTCGCCTACTTCCACATCCAGCGCCTGGGCCAGCTTACGGGCGGTCCGGCCCTGCGGCTCCCGCTTGCCGTTTTCCAGTAGAGAAATAGCGGAATAAGGTACTTTGCATTTGTCAGCCAGTTCCCGGAGCGATAGACCGCGAATCTCGCGCCAGTATTTGAGGCGAGTTAGTAGCATGGTAGTCTTTCTAATTGAGCTTAAACTATAACAAACGATAACACATTATAGATTAAATCTTCGATTTGTGCTACTAGCCCTAGTCGAGTAGAATATTTCAATTAGCCGCAAATTCATTGAACTGAAATTCACAGGTGAAATGTCAAATTCAGGTGAAAACGGCCCAGATCAGGGCGATGTGAAAAGTAAATTAGATGCTGCATGGGTAAGCCCTGCCGCAGCCGCCGCGATATTAGGCGTAAATCACCGATATGTTTACCGGCTTATTGAGAGTGGGGAATTGGAGTCGGACGGCAAAAAGCACGGTCAAAAAGTCACCAGGCAGAGTGTTGAAACCGCCCGGATAAAACGCCTTTTGACGGATAATTCAGATGTGAATTTCACCGGTGAAGAGGCAAATTCAGGTGAAGTTCAGCATGAATTGTCAAGACGTGAAAATAACCAGATGGGCGCAATTGCCCTTCAAGGCATCCAGGGCGAACGGGATAAGCTATTAGAGCTATATAATCAGGCTCAAGAGCAATGGCGGTCTGAGCTGGCTGACCTGCAAGAACAGTGGCGGGCCGATATTAATCGGCTGCATGATGAGCGCCGGAAAGAGGCGGTCGAAAATGCCACGTCGATTTCACATTTGACGGGGCGTGTCAAAACTCTCGAAGCCCAACTAGAAGCCTCTCAGGCTGCACTACAGCCCCAGCCTACCCCGGAACCCAGTCCCATACTCAGTAGTGAAACCATGCGCCCTGAACCGCCTAGAAAGCGGCGCTGGTGGCAATTCTAACCATGCACTATTTCTTCTTTGATGCTGCTGGCGATCCTGGATTTAAATTCAAGACAGAAGGGGGTTCTAAACCTTTTTATGTGGTTTGCATTGTCAGTACTGAAACTAAATATGATTTAGAGAACAGACTAGCTCAGCTCAGGCTAAAGTATAGAACCAGCGCCAATTATGAGTTTAAGTTCAGCAAGTTTCCAGCGGAAAACCGTTCTTCCTTCTTTACCGAAATAATGAAACACGATCTTTTATTTAACGTCTGTATTTTAGATAAGAAAAACCATCCTCAATCCGAGGGTTTGGCTAGATTCGGCGGTAATGCCCTGACCAACTGGGTGGTAGCTCCCATGATTAGCTTTGCAGTAGCCAACGCTGAACCACCTATAACTAATTTCCATTTCTATATTGACCAGGCTAAACATGATAAGAAGATAGCTCAAAATATGCGGTCGGAAATATCACATGAATTAAACCAACGTGGCTTGATTTGCCGGAGCCAGGTATCACCGAGAGATTCTAAGCTAGAGCAGTGTTTACAAGTAGCGGATATGGTGGCTGGTATGGTGATGGATAGCTTTGAAAAGCAGGAAAATACACTCTTAAAAATAGTTCAGTCAAAGTTGGTTGTAATCCCAATATAAAAAATCGTATGAATCAAAAAAACCTCTAGGCTCGCGGGAATGATTACCCGACCCGCACCTCCCCAATTAGAGGCCGACACACCATAGAGGAAACTTTCACCCGTTAGGGCTACAGGTTTTTTAGTTGTTAATTATTAGTAACATAATTTCACAATATTATATACAACAATACTTTAACACTTATTCCTAATGTTGTCAAAGAGTTTAGGTTACAATCCTCACAATCTCTAACATAACTCTATTTGACAGCAAATGCGGAGCGGAAAATAACCATGAAGAAAATTGAAGCTATTGCGCTCCTGGCTAGTTGCATTCCACTTGCTGACCGGCTGGCCGCTATGGGTGTCAATATAGAACTGACAGAACCGGACCGGGCAGCGCTGGATGGGTTCAACCAGGTGTGGCTGTATGAGGATGGTTGGTGGCTGGATGACCCGGACATTCACCGGCAAGCTGGCCTGGGCCGGTCTGATATTGGAGCGCTTAGCTTTATGCTGGCTAGAGAAACATCAAAGAAGATGCAGCGCCAGCATGAGAGCGGCGAACAACTTGATTAACCGGCGAGCTATCACCGAACCGAGCAAAGCTCCCTAAAATCCGCGATGGTGGACCGGGCGCTGTACTCAGCGCGTATCCTTGAACGCTGTGCGACAATGCCAGGTCACGAAGCGAGGGTCTGCCTTAACCCGTCTGCTATCACTTCACCTCGCTTCGCCCATGAGTAAGAACTGCACAGCGAGTCAAGGGCCGGTTCGCTTGAGAGGATTTTCTATAACCAACTCCAATCAACCCCACAATAAATAATGTAAGCAAACCAATGAACGGCTGAAAGGTTCCCGCCTCGCGCAGAGCTTCCGGGCCCTGGCGGCGCGCCATAGGTGCGTAGCGGGGCAACCTCATTGCATGTCCAGGCCACAGGCCCTTGCGCCGTTAGGCGTGGCGTGCAACTGAGTTTAGGAAGCTCTGCACCGCGCCCGGTCCGACCCAGGGTTAGCTAGAGTGCGTTCCATTTGACCCTGAGTGAGCAGCGCACGAAACGGCGCACCATATGTCGCACGAAGTGTCGCACACACCCGGTTCCCGTGCGACGGATGGTGCGACACCTGGCACGACATTAAGTACGACATTTGGCACGATCCCTGGCACGACATTATAGCCCCGCTCGACCGGCTGAAATGTCCGAGCCTCGCCAGAGCTTCCGGCTGGAATACACGAAGTGTAGGCCAGTAAACTTTTATGAGTCGAAGGTCCGTTAGGACCCTTGCCCCGCAGGGGTGAAGACCATAAAAGTTTAGGAAGCTCTGTCCGCCGGACTGTCCGCAACTTTGGAAGATTTAG
>JAYSYV010001039.1:0-1176 GCA_043727245.1 Chloroflexota bacterium
GTGGGCGGCCTGGCGATTATCATGCGCGGCCTGTTTTATGGTATGCCGGTGATGATTCACGAAAGCTTTGACCCGGTAGCCGTCAACCGGGTGATTGATTATGAGGGTGTTACAATAATTTCGGTAGTAACCAATATGCTGGCCCGGATGCTGGACCAGCGCCAGGATAAAGCTTACCCGGCCAGTTTGCGCTCGATTCTGATTGGTGGGGGGCCGGTCCCGCCGCCGTTACTGGAACGTTGCGCCCGCTCTGGTATTCCGGTGGTCCAGACTTATGGCCTGACCGAAACCGCTTCCCAATCTGTGACGCTGGCCGCCGAAGATGCCCTGCGTAAACTTGGCTCGGCTGGCCGGCCCTTGCCGGGTGTCGAGCTAAAAATTAGCCTTGAGAGTGACGGAACTGAGCCAGGCCTGGTCGAAAATGGAGCCGCCGGGGAGATTCTTTTGCGCGGGAGAAATATCACACCGGGTTATGAAGGCAGACCGGAGGAAACCGCTAAAGCCTGGCAAGACGGCTGGTTCCATACCGGCGATATTGGCCGGGTGGATGAAGAAGGATATTTGTACGTGCTGGACCGCCGCAGCGACCTGATTATTTCCGGCGGTGAGAATGTTTACCCGGCTGAAGTAGAAGCGGTCTTGCTCTCGCATCCCCAGGTTGAAGAAGCAGGTGTAATCGGCCAACCGGACGAACAATGGGGGCAGGTGGTGGTGGCTTTTGTCAAAACGCGGCCTGAAATAACTATGCTAGAAGAAGCCCTATTAGCTTATTGCCGGGAAAAACTGGCCCGTTACAAATTGCCGCGTAAAATCTACTTTGTAGCGGAAAGTTTGCCCCGCAACGCTACCGGAAAACTTGTAAGACGGAGCCTGCGCGAAATTTCAGCCAGTTTATGATTTGGCTGACGGATTGCTTTTCTTCTTTTTACTTGATATTAGATACTAATAATGTCGGGCATATATTGCTTACAGGTCAGGTCGTAGAGGTCTATTTCTTCTCAAAATCATTACGAAACTATGCTGGTAACAATCAACCTTCTAAACTATAACATGGCTTAAACTCACCGACAATTCTCAAAACGGCAAGAATTTACTCCAGGGAAGAAGTTGCCAGGCGAGTAGGGATTTCTCGAACCACCGATTTCCAGAAAGTCACTTTGGGCGGTTTGGCCGGGA
>JAYSYV010001040.1:0-11838 GCA_043727245.1 Chloroflexota bacterium
TAGCGGGCATGGAGCTATGCTGGAGCAAAACGAACAGTTCATGACTGCGGTAGCCGAGTTTGCACCAACCGTCCTGGTAGCCAGGTAAACTTCACGAAAGACCGAGGGCGTACTTACCCAGGTTAATCGTGCTAACATCATCCATGGGCGGGTTCCCCAGACCCGCCCGCACATCCCGATAGTAACGCTGCAAGGGTGTTTCCATCGAAAGTGAAGCGCTACCCACAATCCGCATCGCCAGGTCTACCGCTTCAATCGCCCGGTTAGTGGCTAATTGTTTGGCCGCACCGACCAGGGCCGTCAGCCGGGCGGGGTTGCGTTCCGCCTCACCGGACGCAGCCAGGTCGGCCACGGCAAAGAGAGTATTTTCGGCTTCAAGCAAGGCCAATTCCATCCTACCGGCTTTTTCCTGGATATGGGTCAATTCGGCAATAGATTTGTCGAGCGAATTGGGCTTCCGTTCACGAGCATATTTAACGGCGTATTTGGCGGCAGCCCGGCCAATGCCGAAATAAACGGCGGCTACCGGCAAACCCCAGGCCGCGCTAAAAGCCGCCATCTGGGTTGTCGGTTTTTGGGCGCTTCCCAGCAAAGCGGCTTTATCCAGCCGGACTCCTTCCAGCAGCAGGTCATCATTACCACTCAACCGCAATGATAAAGCATTCCAGGTCGTTTCGATAGAAACACCCGGCAGGTCGCGTTCAACCAGGAAATTCGCGACCTGTGATTTAGCTCCGTCAGAGCCTGGTATACTCGCCGAAACCACGAAATAGTGCAGGACTGGAGCGCCGGTCGAATAAGTCTTGCGGCCAGTTAAAATGTAACCATCCAAGTTCGGAGTGGCAGTAGTGGTGGGCAAACCGCCCCGGCTGGGACTGCCCGTGGCTGGTTCGCTGGCGGTCGAGTTTATCAGGTGGCCGTCTTCCACAATACCGGCCATCACCCGGTCGAGCGTCGCCTGGGGCCAACCGGCCTGAACCGCTCTGGCAACCTGCGTGACCTGCATGGCGACCACCAGAGCGGTAGAGGCGCAACCTTCACCCAGGCGAGCCTGGGCGCGAGTTACCTCCGCCACGGAAGCTCCCCAGCCGCCGTACTTTTCTGGCACGGTCGCCAGGTGATAACCGCTGCGGCGCAGATCGTTGTAATTCTCGTAAGGGAAAGTCCCGGCGGCTTCGTGAGCGGCGGCCCTGGCCTCGAATCGGGCGGCCAGGTCGGCGGCGGTCCGGTACAGCCGTTGGGCAATTTCGGTGTTTGCGTGGTCAGTCAAAACCATCAACTCCTGACTATGTGTCTATTGCTCTTGCCCAATAATACCGTCTTGGCGCAACTGCTCGATGTCTTCCGGCGAATAACCCATTACCGCAAGGATAGAAGCGTTATGTTCGCCATAACCCGGCGAAGGCTGGCGAACCACCGATTGAGGTTCCAGGCCATCCAGGACGAACGGCAAACCCAACTGGCGAACCTTACCGGCCCTGGGATGCGCGGCTTCCACCACCACACCTCGCGCCAGGGCTTGTGGATCGTCAAAGACTTCATTCAGTTCGTAAGCCGGTCCAACACAAACTTCCTCGCCAGCCAGTATTTCGAGCCATTCAGCCCTGCTCCGGCTCTTAAAGGCGGCGGCTAGTTTGGAACGGATAATGGTCGCCCGCTCCGGGTTAGCGTTTACTTCGTCGTATTCGGGCATACCCAGGAGAGTACACAAGCGGTTGAAGAACTTGGGTTCGAGCGCTCCCACAGTCAAATATTTACCATCGCCGGTTTCGTAAACAGCGTATTCCGGCAGACCGCCGTTCAGCCGCCATTCGCCGCGCCGGATAGGTTCGCCAGTAGCCAGGGCCATACTCGCCTGATAAGGTAGCAGCCCGGTGACACCGCCGGTCATGGCAATATCTACAAACCGGCCTTTCCCAGTAGCCTGGCGACCGTGTAAAGCCGCCAGAATACCTACCAATGACATCAGGGAACCTCCAGCCAGGTCGGCAATCTGCGCTCCAGGGATAACCGGTGCGCCATCGCTGGGACCGGTCTGAGCCAGCGCCCCGGCGTAACCGACGTAATTCAGGTCGTGGCCGGCCCGGTTTTTGTAAGGCCCGGTCTGGCCGTAGCCGCTGATGGCGCAATAAATCAGGCCCGGATTTATTTGCGTTAAATCCTCGTAGGCCAATCCCAGACGAGCCATCACACCAGGCCGGAAGCTTTCCAGCAAAATATCGGCTTCGGCCACGATTTTCTTGAAAATCTCGCGGGCAACAGGCAGTTTCAAATTGAGGGTCAGACTGCGCTTGTTGCGGTTTAACTGCATAAAGGCCGGATTTTCGCCAGGCGGCCAGCCCCAGCGCAGGTAATCGCCCAGTAGAGTATCTTCGATTTTAATAACGTCCGCGCCCAGGTCAGCCAGCATAAGAGTTGCGTGAGGGCCGGGCAGCAACCGGCTGAGGTCCACCACTTTAACACCTGAGAGGGGCAGCCGGGGGTCAAGTTCCTCGGCAAAAGGAAATATAACGCTCATAGCACCTTATCCAGTTCAGTAATTATCTCACGGGCCTGCTCGGCCTGTATACCCATCACGTCCGGAGTCACAGTCAGGAAAGCCTGCAAGTCGGCCCTGGCCGGGAGAGCTTCGCCTTTATCAATAAAAACCAGGGCGCGGTAGAAATAAGCCTCGCAGCCTTCGCCAACATCTCCGGCTAATACCTGACTGTAATCGGCCAGGGCTTCATCGTAGCGTTCCAACCGGTGGAGGGCCAGACCTCGCGCCAGGTACGGCCCGATAGCGACCACCGCCCCGGCATCCTGGTGCAATTCCAGAGCCTGGGTAACATCTTCGACCGTCTTTTCAAATTGCTCAGTCGCGAAATATATCCCACCCCGCCGGAAATAAGCTTCGCCGTCGTGCGGCTCAAGTTCAATCGCTTTTGTATAATTATGTAAAGCGTTCTCAAGCTGGCCCAGTCCTTCCCAGGCCAGGCCGAGATTGTAATGAGTCCCGGCCAGGTCAGGCGAAATGGTCAGGGCCGCTTCAAACGCCTTGATTGCCTCACCGTAGCGGCTCAGTTCCAGCAGGGCTACCCCTTTACCGTTCTGGGCTTCAGCAAAGAGGGCCGCCGGTTGGCCCGTATCTACCGGACCGAGCAAAACCAGCGCCAGATTAAAATCTTCCAGGGCATCGGCCCAATCCTGGTTCACCAGGGCTTGCTCGGCCTGTACAATTAGTTCTTTGGGAGATTGCTCCACGCCTATCACCTCTATCTTTAGTTAAAATTACTGGTCTATCATATACTCAGGCCGAGTTTTGTTCAAGCTAAAAAGCCTTGCGGAAAGACACTGGCCTGCTTTTAAAGCTTGCGAAAGCATCACAGGAGTGCTAAAATACCTTTACAAATCGCCCTGCCGAGTTTGTGATGTTAACGAAGTTTTGTTCCAACAGCTTCTACTAGGGAGTTGATTTTCGCGGAAGGTAGGCAGAGTCGTGACTGCAAAGTCATCTGGCTTGATGCTGAGATCTGAGGATAGACACCCACCTGTTAATTCAGGTTCAGAACCTAGTACACACGGCCCGGCGGGGTTTTCTATTCTTAGCTTCCCTATAACTAACGGGTAAAGCCTTTATTTCAGCTTTTAACTCAATTAGTCCAATTTTCCACAAATGATTTATCTTTTTTACGGCGAAGACCAGTTTTCCCTGACCGAGGAAATTAATAATCTCAAAAAAGATACGCTGCCGCCCGAAGCGGAAGACTTTAATTTCGCTCGCCTGGATGCCCTCAAAAATACTTTCTCCATTGACGATTTGATCCAGGCGTGTGAGGCGTACCCCTTTTTGAGTGATAAACGGCTGGTAATCGTCACCGGGTTGCTGGGCCGCCTGGGCAAAAGCGCCCTGGCCGAAGAAAGAGCCGCCACCCGCAATGCCACCCGTCCGGTCAAAGGCCGCGCCGCCGCACCAGCCAAACCGACCACGCCCCGCGAACGCTTTATAGATTTTATCCCAAATCATATGCCATCCACCATCCTGGTTATGGTCGAGGAAAAAATTGACAAACGTGATGCTGTGTTTAAGGCGGTTGAAAAACTGGGCGCACCCCGCGAGTTTGTGCCGCTTGAAAACTGGGCGTTGGAAAAATGGGTTAACGAACGGGCCGTCAAGCTAAATATCAAGCTGGACCGGGCGGTCGCCCCACTCCTGCGCGAGTTTTTGGGAAGTAATCTCTACCGCCTGACAAACGAACTGCAAAAGCTGGGCGCTTACGCCGGAGAAAACGAAATGGTCACTCCGGCAATGGTGGAATTGTTGACCGCCGAGGTCCAGGACAGCAAAATCTGGGACTTAACCGATGCCCTGGCCCGCCGCGACTACCGTCAGGCTATGGTCCAACTGGCCCGCCAGCGCAACGAAAGCACCCTGAGTCGGGCTGGTTTCACTCGCAAAACGTTCGCCATTATCTGCAACCAGATGTACGACCTGCTGCGGATTAGCGAACTTTACAACTCGCGCAAGACCAAAAACGAAATTGCCCAATCGCTGGGCATGAACCCTTACCGGGTTGAGAAAACCATCCCTATGCTTCGCAACTTCCAGCCGGGCCGCCTTGAAAAAATCTACGCCCGTCTGACCGAAGCAGACTATGCCGATAAATCCGGCAAAGCTGACCTCTCCATCCAACTCGATATGCTGGTTGCCCAAATCTGTCTGGAAAAGTAACCCTCAAAACCGATTTCGGTAAATAAAGAGTCTATTTATGCATAATTATTATAATGCCTTTAACGCTTATGTAAGAGATTATTGAGATGACTGAGGAAACACAAAGTCCAATTACTACCGAACAGCCTAATTTTGAGCAATTATTACTGTTGCTAAAATCTAAAAACAAGGAAGGCCGTTGTAAAGCCGTAAATACCATGGCTGAATCAGGAGACTCACGAGCAGTAATAGCGCTTATCGAAATGCTCCACGATGAAACTCCGGTAGTACAATATACCGCCATCTGGGGGTTACTAAAACTTGAAGATAAACGGGCGATTCCCCCACTAATGGCTGTTTTGCAAAATAAAAGGAGTGTTGCCACTTCTGTGAGAAGCCAGGCCGCCGAAAGCTTAGGTGAACTTAAAGCAGTACAAGCCCTGGAATTGCTCTGTGCGGTTGCAGAGGACTCAACCGAGGATTTAGAGGTACGTCAAGCCGCCCTGGAAGGTGTCTCTTATTTTAATGAACCCCAGGTTGATAAACTGCCATTAAATTGTTTTTTAGATAAAACAATCCCAACTGACCTGCGTTATGATGCGGTCGGGCTTTTAGGCGAGTTACAGGTAAAAGGCTGTTTTGATATGCTGGTTGTGGCCTTGCAGGACCAAAGTGAACCTGGCGAAATTCGTGCAAATGATTACGGTCGAGTATTCCGCCGAAATCCTTCCCACCTCATAACATTATTGTGCTGGGACTAATGCTATATAGACGATTTTTATGTCCGTCCTATAATTTTCTACAAAAACGTAAATAATCCAACCCTAAATCAAGTTAGCCCAATCCGCCTAAAAACTAACACTTTGTCATTCCAAACCGAGGTGAGGAATCCTCGCGCCAGCCAGGACCAGGCGTTATTGTCCTTGAAACCGACCGCGAAATCGCATCGAGCAACGATTATACCCTAAGCCAGAAAAGGAAAAGAGTTATAATTACCTCGCGGAAAAATGCACTGGTAGACGACAGGCTGAAAGAACGTTGGCAATAAGCTAAACCTTTTGAGAGGAGGAAAATATGGCCGAGGAATACTCTTTTATACCGCTTGACTTTAAGTGGGTGACACCGGAACAGCAGCTTGAGGCTTCCCGCACTTTCTTGAACATGATCAGTAAACGAAAGACGGTCCGGCACTTTTCTAAAGAACCGGTGCCTTTTGAGCTTATAGAAAATGCGATTAGGGCCGCCGGGACCGCTCCCAGTGGGGCCAACCTCCAGCCCTGGACTTTTGTGGTGATTGGCGACCAGGCCATCAAACGCCAAATCCGGGTGGCAGCCGAAAAGGAAGAACAGGCTTTTTACAAAGATAAAATTACCCCTGAGTGGCGGGCGGCCCTGGCTCCACTAGGCACCGATTGGGTTAAGACCCATCTTGAAGATGCCCCTTATGTGATAGTGGTTTTCGAACAAACTTATAACTTTATCAATGAGGCCGGGAAAGAGCCGAAAATAATGAAAAATTATTATGTGAGAGAATCGGTCGGCATCGCGGTCGGCTTTCTACTGGCTTCTCTCACCAGCGCGGGCCTGGTTACGCTAACTCACACACCCAGCCCAATGAACTTTCTAAGCAAACTCCTCAAACGCCCGCCGAATGAACGGTCCTTTGTGGTTATCCCGGTGGGCTACCCGGCTGAAAACGCCCGCGTTCCGGTCATTTTTAAAAAGAATTTAGACCAGATTATGGTCAAATTCTAATTATTTCCGAAGCCGGACTTAAAACCGGCTGGCAATCTGGGGCGGCAGGGTGAAAGTCTGGGGTAATTCGATGGTAGAGCGGGCCGGGTTCGTGACTGGGGCGGCCCCCTGGTCGTACAGCAGTTTTTCCAGCCGCCCCATACCCAGGCTCAAACCGTAGGCCAGTTCAGCCCCGGTTATGCCTACGATTTGAAGCAAATCCACCTGGCCGGAGCGTAGTTCAAAGCGAGAAAGATAATCCTGGGGACGGCTGATAAACATTCCTCTCACTTCGGTTTCTAGATAGTTCGGGCTAATCGGGCCGTTCAGAGGCATCCAATCGTAATACTCGAATAGTTTACCCCGTTTTATTTCGTGATAAACCCCCAGTTGATAGGCTGTCAGGGCATGCAGCACATCCACGGCCCACCCGGCCCGTTCCTGGGTGCGTAAGACCATTTCAAAGCCCTGGCCGCTGTAGCCGTTGCGGTCAAGTTTGACCGGGTCGTCAATTTTCCAGGGCTGACTGAGGCCGGTTGTGACGTACAACCAGTCGTCATGCTGCTGGTTGGGGGCTACTTCGACTACGGCATAATGCAGCCAGTTATCATCTATCGTCACGCCGGAGCCGAGAATACTCCGCAATTTTTCGAGTCGCAGAGGAATCAGAGTGGAGGGCAGCTTACCGAACAATTCAGGATAAGCTCGTTCTTCGCGGTCGCGCCAGATTTCCTGAAACCAGAGCGCTTTATCAAAATCGAGAAAGTTTTCAGACATGATTAAAGCCGAAACCGAAAGGAACAATACAGGCTTTCGGTCCCGGCTGGTTTATCCTTTCTTAAGTTGGGCGGCGGCGGCCTGATCCACCAGGAAAGTCAGCTTGCCCTGGCTGGGCCTGATGAGCTGGCTGGGGTAGACATGGGGCTGGTAATCGCCTTCCAGGACTGCTTTCAGGGCCGGGGCTTTTGAAGCGCCCGCCACCAGGAATATGATATTAGCCGCCCGGTTAATCGCCGGAGCGGTCAGGCTAACCCGGTTTGCGTCCATTTTAGGCACATAGTTAGCCGTAACCGGCTTGCCTCGCTCTTGCAGAGCCGCCGTACCCGGAAAGAGCGACGCGGTATGACCGTCCGGCCCCATTCCCAGCAGCACTAAATCTAACCGGGGATAGTTCTCCGGTGAAGGGCCGCCAGCCTGAGCCAATTTGAAGAAATCCTGTAGCTGAGTAGCATATTCGGCTGCCGCCTGGTTGGGCGGGTCTTCACCACGCATCCGAAAGACATTTTCGGTCGGAATGGACACCTGGCTTAAAAGCGTTTCGCTTGCCATGCGGTAATTGCTATCGGGGTCATCGGGCGGCACACAGCGCTCATCCCCAAAGAAAATATAAACCTTCGACCAATCAATCGTGTCCCGGAATGGTGGGGCGGACAGGATTTGAAAAAGGTCTCGAGGAGTTGTGCCGCCGGAGAGGGCCACCGTAAAGCGACCGGATTGCGCGATGGCTGTGTTAGCCAGTTCGGTAAAGCGTTTAGCGCCTTCCTGGGCTACTTCCTTCCCGGAAGGTAAAGTTACCAGCTCGTAATCACTTGATTTTGGCATAAAAGTTTCCCCTTGCTATCCTAGTGGCTGAAGTGTCCGGCTAAAGCCAGGGCTGCTTCAAAAAGCTGATCGCGCCGGACTATATTAAGGTCTTCGCAAAGCAACTCGGTGGTGTCGCGGCGAGGGAAAAGGACGCTACCAACTATCGGAGGGCTATCATTCACGACAATTTTAGTGGTAGCCCGTTCAAAATCAGCCGTCAATTCAATCGTAAAAGTAGCCGAATTAAGCACAGTATCGTATTTGTCAGTAGTATAGGCATCCATTTGAATCAAGGTAATGCCGCCGACTTCATCTTTCCGGTCGTTATGGCCGTTAAAAAGAATGGTCAGAGGAGCGCCTGATTGGTTCAGAATCAGGGTAGCGTCCGAGCCTTTGCGCTGCAAGTTAAAGGCCGGTTGCCAACCTAATTGATTCGCCAGCCAGCCCACCAGCAACAAAGCCTCCGAAAAATTGGGATGCTCATTATCATAGGGGGCTTCGTAATGAATTTCGAGTTTGGAAATGTGAGCAAGGTAAGGCCGCATATCCGGGTTATCGAAAAACTGGGCCAGGGTATTGCGCCAGGGTGTCAGGCGCGACCAGCCCAGGTCGCTAAACGCGGTGTCTTTATTAGTTCCTTCGGAAAATGCGGCCAGGCGGGCAAAAGTCTGGCTGGACCGGGCGAAGGTCCGCGAGTCGAAAATTAGACGGTCGGCTGTCTTAATCAGGCGGCTGAACAAAGGTTGGTCCAGGGTTGGCTCAATCGGCCACCACAGCATTACCGGCAAATCCGGCACTAACAGGGGCAACACCATGCTCCAGAGTCCGGCGGCTGATTCTCCGGTCCCCATAACGGTAATCTGCTCACAGCAAACCTTTTTACCGGTCGCCGTAGGCAACTGGCAGTGGGCCGAAATGGAAGCACTTAGCGGTGTGGTTGGTTCTTCCGGCTTGCTGACCAGCACAATCGCCCGGCAAGGATAAGACCATGTAATACTGGCGATAACCTCAGTAACACCGGCTAGTTGAGTATCGGTATTAACGCAAATTACCAGATTAAAGACGCAGGCCCGCGAAACGGGGGGTTCTTCTTCACCGGCGCGAGGTTTCCCGGCAGCCTGCCACAGGACAGTTAGACCTTTCTCAATATCGTGCAGGCTAACTTCTTTAGCTTCGCCCTGTTCGATAACTAGCGTCACCTCGTCTACCATCCCGGTCCCGCTCAGAGTAGAGGTGCTGACCAGAGTTTCTTTTGACACTCCGTTTTTCGAACTATCTACAACGTTTTCACTCAAAGTAAACCACCCTTCCAAACAGGCCAAAGAATGAGATAGGCGGCTTAAAAAGAGAAATTCTTGGAAATTCCTCTTTCTAAGCCACTTTTAATTAATCCGTCACTCCCGGACCCGGTTAAAGTCTACGCCAGCGGCGGCCATCACGTTCGATCAGTTCGTCCGCTTCGGTCGGTCCCCATGTACCGGCTTCATAATTGGGGAACTTGGGCGGCATGTGTAACTTCCAGCCATCGAGGATTGAAGTTACAATCGACCAGGCTTGTTCCACTTCATCGCGGCGGGCGAAAAGGGTTGAATCACCCAGCATGGCATCCAGGATAAGCCGTTCGTAGGCATCGGCGGCGCTAACACCAAAACTCTGCCCAAAGCGGAAATCCATTGTGACAGGCCGGATATTCCTGGTCGGACCAGGCACCTTAGCTCCAAATTTCAGGGAAATCCCTTCATTGGGCTGAATTTGCAGGGCCAGTACATTCGGCTCCACCGGCGGTTCGCCCGGCTGGCTGAACAGACCATGCGGCACCGGCTTAAATTGCAAGGCAACTTCGCTGGTTCGTTTGGGCAAGCGTTTGCCATGACGCAGGTAAATCGGAACTCCGGCCCAGCGCCAATTGTCCACAAAAAGCTTGATGGCTACATAAGTTTCGGTTATAGACTCAGGCGGCACGCGTTCTTCCTCGCGGTAGCCCGGCACAGCTTCCCCGTTGATCATGCCCGAACCATACTGTCCCCGGACAGTGCGCTCGACCACTTCATCGGGTGTAAAAGGCGCGATAGCCCGCAAGACTTTAACCTTCTCATCCCGAACCGCGTTGGCCTCGAAATTGGAAGGCGGCTCCATACAGATAAGGCTCAAAACCTGCATCATGTGGTTTTGAACCATATCCCGGATAGCCCCCGACTCGTCGTAGTAAGGCCCGCGCCCTTCCACACCCAGTTCTTCCGAAACAATAATCTGGATATGGTCTACGTACTGGCGGTTCCAGAGCGGCTCAAAGATACTGTTGGCAAACCGGAAGACCAAAATATTCTGGACAGTTTCTTTACCCAGATAGTGGTCAATACGGTAAACCTGGCTCTCGCGGAAAACATTGCCAATTGTCTCATTTAGCTTAAGAGCGGAAGGAAGATCGAAACCGAAAGGTTTCTCCACGATAATCCGTACCCAGCCATTCAAGGATTTGGATTTATCGAGGCCCACTGCCCCCAAATTATTGACAATGGTCGGGTAGTCGTCGGGGTTAGTTGAGAGGTAAAACAGACGGTTCCCCCGCGTGCCATTTTCCTCGTCAATTTTGTCCAGGGTTTCGGCCAGCTTTTTATAGCCTTCCGGGTTAGTAAAATCACTCTGGACATAGTGAATATTCTTACCAAACTGGTCCCAGACTGCCGGTTGGACCGGGCGGCGGCGGGAGAATTTGTTAATCGAATTCAGCGCTTCCTGCTGAAAGGTCTCGTCATTGTAGGGGCGGCGGGCAAACCCCACCATGCTAAAGTTTGGTGGCAAGCGTCTTTCCAAAGCCTGGTTATACAGGGCAGGAATCAGCTTCCGGTGGGTTAAATCGCCGGTAGCACCAAATATAATCATTATGCATGGTTCCGGCACACGCTCCAGCCGAATCCCCTGGCGGAGTGGATTCGGCATTTCAGCCTGTGACGGCGAAGAAGCCATCATAGTCATGTGCTACTCTTCCTTTTTAAAAGGTTAATGCAATTATTTAGGAACCTGACGAACGTTGACCATATCGCCGCCTTCCGACTTAACGGCATGGCCGCCAAACTGGTTGCGAATGACCGCGATAACCTTGGCACTGAAACTTTCTTGCTGGCGACTGTTGAAGCGGGCCAGCAGCGAAGCGGTAATAACCGGGGCCGGAGTGGACTGGTCAATCGCTTCCTGGACGGTCCAGCGGCCTTCACCGCTATCCTCAACAAAGCCCTTAATATTCTCCAGGGCGTTGCCTTCTTCCTCAAAAGCCCGGACGGCCAGGTCTAGCAGCCAGCTTCGGACTACGCTGCCGTTCTGCCACATCTTGGAGATACTAAGTAAGTCCAGGTCGTAGCGGCTCTTTTCCAGGATTTCATAGCCTTCGCCGTAAGCCTGGAGCATACCGTACTCGACACCGTTATGGACCATCTTGACAAAGTGGCCCGCGCCACTCGGTCCGCAGTGCAAGTAACCATCTACAGGAGCCAGCGATTTGAAAATTGGTTCCAGGTGGGCCACCGGCTCGGGGTCGCCACCGACCATCTCGGCGTAACCGACCTGCAAGCCCCAGATGCCGCCGGAAGTACCGGCATCCAGCAGGTGGATACCTTTCGCTTTAACCATGGCGTGGCGAGCGATAGTGTCTTTGTAGTTGGAGTTGCCGCCATCAATGATAATGTCGCCCGGTTGCAGCATATCGGCCACTTCCAGGATATGTTCTTCAGTAACTTTACCGCTGGGGACCATCAGCCAGACTGCCTTGGGCGATTCGGTCAGTTGGCTTACGAGGTCTTGCAAAGAGGTCGCGCCCCGCGCCCCATGCTGCT
>JAYSYV010001041.1:0-1174 GCA_043727245.1 Chloroflexota bacterium
CTTGAGGGAGCTAAAGCATATTTACTAGTTGCACAGGAAATAATCAATGGCTAATAAACGACCACCGGTAGAGTTTGCCGAACTTGATAATAAACCCCGCGGCCGGGGAGCAATTTTACGTACCCGTGAAGAGATAGAGACTGAAGAAGGACTGCCTGAGCAAACTTCTGCCGGAAACCAGGAAACTAGTAATTCTGGAAATCAGGAAAGCTTGAATGCTGGAATCCCAGAAAACAAGAAAGGGGCTTTACGGGCCAGCTATTCAAAATCTACCTTCAGATTAAGTCCCGAAGCCCTTAAAGCCCTGAATGATATAAGACATACTCTGCGCTGGGAATACGATAGCAAAACAAACCTGGAGGAGATAGTAGAGCAGGCCATTCTGGAAGTTTACCAGGATTTACACCAAAACAAGAATTCCAGTCTTATGGTAAAAAAGTTTTCTGGAAATAAATAAAACAAGAATTCTTGAAATAAAGTTTTCTTGTAGGGTGTTTACCAGAGCTTAACTTTACATAATCTATTCAACTAAACAGGAGTAAAATAGGAAAAGGTTTCTATAATGAAAATATAGAAACAACCTGCACGGACAGGAAATAACTTAATAACTTTATAATATAAAAAAACGGCTAACCGGCTCCTTAGGAAACCAAGCTAACCGCCCTCTATTTCGCAATAAGAGCATAGCAGAGTCTCCATGAGCTTGTCAAGCTGTTTGGAGATTTTTTATGCCAAAAAATTTGGATAATGGTCCAGGAGAGTTTCACTTCCCTGGCTTCCATAAACCAAACTACACCCTTGTACCTGACGAGCTATTTGATGAGCTTTTGGCCGTGCTTTCTGGTGCCGAGCTAAAAGTCCTTATGTACATCATCCGGCGCACCTTTGGTTTTAAGAAAGATGCGGATAATATTAGCCTCTCCCAGATGCTACGTGGCATAAGCACGAGTGATGGCCGTATACTGGATAAGGGCACCGGCCTCTCCAAGCCAACTCTTTTACAGGCGCTGCGAAGCCTTCAGGAGAAAAATATTATCTATACCGAGCGCAACCGTAGTGTTGAAAATGGCGATGAACCCACAACTTACCGGTTGAACGTAGGCTCCAAAAAGACCGAAACCGGAGATAAAAATACCCCTGGTAAAAAAACTTTACCAGGGGGGGTGGTAAAGAA
>JAYSYV010001042.1:0-3937 GCA_043727245.1 Chloroflexota bacterium
TGAGTGCGTGAGTTCCATTGGTTTTGGTTTACCTCCAGGCTTAGCTAGATTTTTATTCTAACACATCCTGGAATAGTTTATTGTTTTTAGTTCCCTAAGTATTCACCTGAACTGCCTCTTGACACGCGACACCGTATCTACTATGGTCCAACGCGTACAATAAAAAATTTAAGGCACAAAGAAGCCAATTAAAAAAATGAGTAACTATTGCTATACTACCTACCCGTGCTTTTAATTGGTAAGCGGTTTAGAATATTAACTCGTTTTACTTGAGGGGCGTAAACCTAATACAAAGTTTAAGGGTAGAACAAAGAGGATGCCTTTACTCTGCTCGAAAAGGTCGCCGGTAATCTCCTCGGTCGCATCAATAATGCGGTCCACCGTTGGCTCATCCTCCACTATCGAAAAAATTAGTTTCTGGGGCACCTGGTCATCCCGCAACAGGTTCGCCAGGGACGGAAAGAGCGGCACATCGTCATCCTGAAGGGCTTCTTTGATCTGGCGCCTTCCCGCACAGTCCAGCACCGTCGCCCCACTGGCCCCAGCTTCATCCCAACCATCTATTACTCTTTCAAGCAAGTTAATATCGTTCAGGACCAGCACTACCAGCAGGGGTCTAGATCTATCACTCATAGTTCTTTGCTTCCTTTTTCAGCCGGATTTACTATTCTTAATTCCGGCAGGCTTTGCTCTTTTTTGCCATGTCTGGTGTAAACGTAACCTTCCTCAGGCCGGTAACGACTGGTTGCCATAGCTACAGTGTAGCGGCCCCGGCCCCCGGCTATTTCCTGAAGCGGGGCCGGTTCTGGCAGAGGTGCTACCACCGGTGCCGGGTGCAGTTCAGTCCCGGCCTTTTCCTCATTTTTGTAGACCAGTTTCAGGATAGGCGGCGTTAAGAGGGTCGTAACCAGCACCATTAGCACCATTACCCCGTAGACATTCTGGGCGATTAAACCTCCACTCAGGCCAACCGAGGCTACAATTAAGCCGACTTCACCCCGGCTGATCATCCCCAGGCCCAGGCGGAAACTTAACACGTTATCGAACCCACCCAACCGCGCCCCCAGGCTGCATCCTATAATTTTACTCAGCACCGCTCCCAGGATTATTACT
Source organism: Chloroflexota bacterium (assembly GCA_043727245.1). Classification (GTDB taxonomy): domain Bacteria; phylum Chloroflexota; class Chloroflexia; order Chloroheliales; family Chloroheliaceae; genus 54-19. The sequence goes on from JAYSYV010001042.1 coordinate 1,114, forward strand.
CCCGCAAAAAGAAAATCCGAAGGAGCCAGAGCCGCCAGGTTGGCCGCCAGGCCAATACTGACAAAAAAGATCGGCACGAAGAGGCCGTAGGTGAGGGTGTGAAACTTTGCTTCTATCTCGTGCTTGAGGTTGGTCCGAGAGATGGCTACCCCAACGATAAAGGCTCCGGTAATCAGGGCTACCCCGCCCAGGTATTCAGCCGCCCAGGAGTATATTAGGATAACCACGACTGTCAGGGCGGTCAGACCTTCGCTGATAGGCAGTTTTTGGGCCTGCCGCATTAACCAGGGGATGATTTTCCAGCCAATAAGCCCGGCTACCAGAAAATAAATTATCATTTTGCCCAGGACCAGCCCGATGTCTAATATTCCCCCACCCCCGGAGGTGAGAGCTATAAACAGGGATAGAACTATAATAACCAGCACATCATCAATGACGGCTGCCGCCAGGAGAGCAATGCCTTCTTTTCGTTTGAGAACACCCAGCTCCAGCATGGTCTGGGCTGAAATTGAAACGCTGGTAGCGGTCAGAATGATACCGATAAATATAGCCTGTAGTGGACTGAAGCCAAAGGGAAGCGCACTGCCAGCCCCTACAATGAGGGGTACGATTACTCCCAGCACCCCGGCCAGGACCGCTACCTTACCAACCCGCCCGATGGCTTTCAGATCGGTTTCAAGACCGGCCATGAACATGAGTAAAATAACCCCGATCTCGGCCAGGTGCTGGAAACCTTCCAGGAGATGAGTATCGGTAACAAAAGGCAGACCAAATAAATTAAGCAGGGTTGGCCCCAGAATTACCCCGGCAAGGAGTTCGCCCAGGACGGCCGGCATTCCGATTTTCACGCTTAAGAAGCCGGAAAGTTTTGCGGCCAGAATTATGATTGCCAGGATAATAACAAATTGCAGAATGGACGACATCTGCTCATTTTCCGCTGGGGTAGCAGCATTTACCATTCCAATAATATTTGTACTTAGTGAATCAAACATTCCAACTCTTTCATAAGATACACAGGTAAGCTTCTTTTAGCGGCGACATTTTGTAACCTTAGGGTCAGTAGACTATTGCGTTAGCCGTTATTCCAGTAATAGTAAACCACAGGAACAGGGGTCAGAGCAATTTTTGGACTAAAATAGTCGTTAAGGAAGTTTATCCTATTGTAAAGCCTTATTTTTCTTATTCGGATTTAGCATAATTAGCTCATAATTGATGGTGCAATTTATAACTTTTGAGCTCAACCTTAATGAGGATTTCCACTAATACGGGGTTGAGTAGCATAGGTCCGAAAACCTACGACAGGGTACACTTGTTCTATTTTCCCTCAATTCCTACTCCTTAATCTATAAAGTTGTTTGATATAACCAAACTCGTACTAAAATACTCGTAGCATAATCTACTTTTTGGTACGAGTTATCCTGGTTTTTCTTAAAAAGACTTGATCAACAGCTTAAAGAAAATTCCTTCAGCTATTTTTAAGGTCTAAAAACTCGTACCAAAACCTTTAGATAGGAAAAATGACTATAAAAGATGAGTAAACAGAACAATTGTACCCTGTCGTATGTTCTCGGACCTATACTCCTCGACCCCGGTATCGGTTGGGTGACGGCTTGCTAGTTAGTTACCATTACCCTGAACTTTACCACCTGCCAAAAAGCTGAATCACTGGTGCACTACATTGGCTTAGCCCCTTTCGAACGGATAAGTGGTACCAGTGTACGAGGTCGAAAGGTAATTGGACATGGAGGGCATGGGCCAATGCGAGCCATTCTTTATATGGCGGCTGGTAGCGCCATACGGTTTAACCCGTTTCTTAAAGCTGAGTACGAAGAGATCTACAACAAGAAAGGTAAAATCCATAAAATAGCCCGGTGTGCGATAGCTCGAAAGCTGGTTCATCTTGCTTTTGCAGTGGTGACAAAAGGGAAGCCGTTTGATGCGCAATATGCTTTACAAGCAAAAGCTCGGCGACTAAAGCCAGCTAAAGCTCTGGCCGGATAACTGTATCAAAGCATTTTATTGGTGCAATAGCTTCTCACTAGTCTGTCAACGAAGACTTGTAATGATTAGCCGGAACTTTAGGTACATCCTTACCTGTGAAGACTTACTTGACAGACTACTCAGCTATTTGACTCGTTAGAAGTAACTAATCCTTAACGCCCAGCGTGCCCAACAGCCAGTTAAAGGCAATTCCAAATTGTACCAGTCGGCTGTTGGGCAAAGCGCAGGTGTATTCACGGCATTAGCCGTGAATGTTGAAACAACTTTACATTAGACCTTGACACCTAACACCATATCTGGCTACTTGGCCCATCCGCCTGAAAAATTCCCGAAACTCTAAAACAATTTGGATTAGAGTTATTGAGTTTACCAAAAGCTGAATTTTGCCCAAATCTTGGAATTTTATGGTAAATTCAAGTTAAGAATTGAAATTTTGAGTTCGGATAACAAAAGTAGCCAGTACAAAATCTGCTTTAAGCTACTTTGAGCCTTCTTGCTTTTGCTTGAACCAGTTAGGCCCCTGTGGGCTACCCGAAATCTGGCCCATCTCACCCTCAGTTAACTCAAAGTCTTCTGGTTGATTGGAAGATAATTCTTTTAACTGAGTTGGACTGAAACTTTGAGAACTATCTTTATTCTCAAAAGTTGGGACATTATCCGGTTGCTCACTATCATCCTTCAACATTAGTTAAACCTTTCTTTCCCAGGTCATTTTATCGCCAGGTAGCTAAGTACAACGTTTCATAGAAAAGGTACGAAATCAGGCGACTAAAGACAAAGCTGGTTTATCACATTTAGCCATAACTTTAGCCGCCGACTTACT
>JAYSYV010001043.1:0-1173 GCA_043727245.1 Chloroflexota bacterium
TCCTGACCAGTTCAACACGCTGGCAGCTTACCCAATTTCCAGCCTTAAAGGTGCTTCAAACACCGCTGCCGCCCAGGCTTTTGTTGCCTATGTCATGGGGGCGCCGGGACAGGCTACACTCAAGTCCTACAACTTTATCTCGCCCACTGCCACGACCGGCAGCACCCTGGGAGGGCTTTCCGCTAGTATTGTCAACCCGGAGAAACTTGCAAGAGTCTGACAAGAAACAGGGGAAACACTTCCCTGTTTCTTGTGTTTACCAGCTAAATTCCGGTTTAGTTTGAGTTTTTGGAAGTATTAAGCCGCGAAGTGGCGGCTTTTGTATTCCGGTACTCACTTGCGGGCCGCACGTTTGGCGTACTTGCTGACATCCAGTTCATAAGCCTCCGCCAGTAAGGGCTGCACCACGTCCTGGAAGGTGTCCTCACTGGGACTTAGTATACAGACACAGACCCAGTACATCTTTCCATATACCGGGTGCGGCATTAACTTATCTAAAGTGGTGAAGTCATAGACCTCACTGCCAGGAGAAGGTGTTGCGCCAAACAATGCGTGGTAAGTCGCTTAGCCGATACCGATGTTCAGGCGAAAGACGGACGGGCGGTTGAGATTGGAGAACTGGTCATAATCATCATTGATTACGAGGGTGGCAAACGGAAACTTTTGCTCAGGGTCGTAAGAAAAGAAAGTATTGCCCGTCGAGGTGGCAGTATGAACGCCTTCAAACGTGCTGATAATATATTCGCTAACTGCGGCTTCGTCCATGAGTAAGTCCTTTCTAATTACCTAAATTTGGCGCAAAATTAACCCAAAGGCACTTACAGAAAAACACCTTAACAATTGAAGAAAGCGATAAAGGCTTCCAAGAGGTAAAATACTGTGAGCAAACAAGTATTTAACCCTTTAACTAGAAAGCCCTTACCATGCCAGAGCATATCATTTCTAAAGAGAACTTGTCTACCCAAAAGTTGCAGTCCAGGCACGCCTTACTGGGTTTACTTGGTCAGCACTGCCGCCAGGCCAAACTGCTTGAACCGTTCCATCGCCTGATCACAATCAAGCAGAAAACGGTAGTCCATACCCGTTCTGGCTACTTTCATCATCCGAGCTCAAAATTTAAATTTTATCCTTAAATTTCCCTAAAATCTTTACCTAGCAGCCTGTCGGAGTAAT
>JAYSYV010001044.1:0-1173 GCA_043727245.1 Chloroflexota bacterium
CACCCTTCATAAGTGGTTAGGAGGTGAAGTAATGCTTCCTGCGGTTTGGAAAGGCTCGTCCAACTACTGGGCCGGTCGTGATAACAATAAGGTGGTGGCAATTGTTGACCATATAATTGTCGGCAGTATAGAGTCCGCCAACGGCTGGTTTAATAACCCCCAGAGCGAGGTTAGCGCACACTTTGGTGTGGCTAAAGACGGTAGGGTCTGGCAGTGGGTCAGCACCAACGACACGGCCTGGGCCAACGGCAAAACTGAACAGGTGGACCAGTCTGTACCCTGGCTGGTGAACGCGGTCAACAATAAAGTTAATCCAAACAGCCTGACCGTTTCAATCGAACACGAGGGCAACACAGGTGATGTGTTCCCTGAAGCTCAGTACCTGGCTACCCTGTCCCTTCACCGTATGCTTGTCCGCGACCTGAAAATCATCCCGGACCGGCAGCATATCATCGGGCATTATCAGGTGATGAAATTCCAGAAAGCCAACTGCCCTGGCAAAGGCTTTCCCTGGACCAGACTTATGGGAGATTTAGCAGTGGATAGCATTAACGATATTGGCAGCAGTCCTGCCCCTGCCCCTGCCCCAACCTTACCTGACGGCTTTACACTCGACAACAGTGGTCACAATGCGGCTGGGGCAATCATTGATAGCACTACAGGCAACCTTATCCTTCAGCCTTTTGCCGACTACTGGCTAAACAACGGAAGTCTTGAAGTTTTTGGACGGCCTCTTGAGTACGGCGCACACGGTTCAGTTGGTGAAGCAGGTTCTGTGGTGTGTGAATTTAAGTATGCCCATATGTACCTGGATAAAACCACCAGAAAGGTAGTCGTTGAAATGAAAGACCGTAACAACCCGCAAGGTTTCAAGGTCGGGTTCGGGATGCTGCAACTTGCCAGGTCAAGTAACTACATTTTCATAACCTCAGAACAGTGGTTCACGCCGGATGCCAACCAGCCGGGTCTGGGTAAGATGAGCCGTGCCTGGGTTCAGGACAAAGACGGCAAGACACTGGTACTGATGGCGAGTGAGATGCCGGAGCTTACACAGCCAGGTCAAGATACCCCCTGGAAAGTGGAAGTACTGGAGGTGATGTAAATGCTTACACCCAATTTCACGATAGGTAGCAGCCTATTCCCTATTAACAATATGCTCATCTTCAAAGGGTT
>JAYSYV010001045.1:0-3934 GCA_043727245.1 Chloroflexota bacterium
GCGTTCGGGCGGCAACCTGGAAGCAATGGTAATCTCTCCTTCCAGGATAGCTTTTTTCAAGCCTTCCGCCAGGAGTTGATATAATGGCTGTGAGCCGAGCGACCATTTACCAAGTCGCCTGACCACTTCGGTGCATTCCAGTTCCATACCAATTCCTCGCAATTGGCTATTTACTACCATTCCAATAACTCTAATAATTACTAGTGTAATCTAATTTATCCCGGGAACTAATTGTAACCGCAGTTTAGCCTGATTACAAGTGTAAATTGGTCTGGTTCTAAGCAGGCCATTAATGAACAAATGAGGAATTAAGCTTATGCCACGCTATGACTATGTTTTAGTGGATGTATTTACCGACCGGCCATTTGGCGGCAATCAACTGGCCGTTTTCCCGCATGCCCAGGGGTTATCCGCCGCCCAGATGCAAGCTATTGGCAACGAGCTAAACCTGTCCGAGACAACTTTTGTGCTGCCGCCCGAAGATAGCTCGAACGATTTCAGGGTCCGCATTTTTACTTCTACCCTGGAAATGCCTATGGCAGGGCATCCCACGATTGGGACGGCTTTTGTACTGGCTTCGCAAGGTTTGATAGAGCCAAAAGGGCCGGAGAGTACTGTTCGGTTTGAGGAAAAAGTGGGCCTGATACCGGTTAAAATTAAATGGGAAAGCGGTTCGGCGGTTTTTTGCCAGATGCAGCAGCCTTTACCTGAATTCGGCCCGGTTTTTGACGATGTAGAAACGGTGGCCCGTATGCTGTCGCTGCCGTTGGAAGCAATAGACACCAGCCTGCCGCTTGAGTTAGTATCTTGTGGCGTACCGTATTTAATTATCCCGCTCCAGGATTTAGCGGCGGTCGAGAAAATCAGGTTCCGGCCTGAGCTATTGTATCAAATCCAACCAAAGATAAAAGGCGGGAATGTCTACATCTTCACCCGGCACGCCGTAACGGACCTGGCCCAGATACACAGCCGGATGTTCTGGTACGAAAATGGAGTGTTTACCGAAGATGCCGCGACCGGCAGTGCCAGCGGGCCGCTGGGTTGTTACCTGGCGCGGCACAAGGTTTTCGGTGAACTGCCCCGGCTGGAATTAGTTAACGAGCAGGGCTTTGAGATGAACCGGCCCAGCTTTATCCATATCGAAATCGAACAGAGCGCCGGGCAAATTAGCGCGGTTCGGGTTGGTGGACAGGCTCATTATATGGGCGGCGGCTTTTTTAATTTAGATTGAGGATTTGCTAAGGTTTCTCAGGCATAGGCAATTTATAACTGTTAGTTGAAATTTACAGCAATGGCGCTTTCCGTTTCCTCGTCCAGCAGAAAGTCGCCCTGCCATAACCGGCGCATTTCGGGGCTGGTTTGAAGCAATTCTTCCAGGCTGCCTTCAGCTTTGATCCGGCCTTCCCTCAGCACGATAATCCGGTCGGCTTGCTTCAGAGCCACCCGGCGGTGCGAAACTACCAGGCAGGCCGCTTTTTTCCGCCCGACGAAATTCTCCCACAAAGCTTTTTCGGTTTCTACGTCCAGGGCGCTCGAAAGGTCATCGAAAATCAGTAGTTCCGGGTCGCGCACGAACATACGGGCAGCGGCGGAACGCTGAATCTGGCCGCCCGATAATTTGACACCCCTGGGGCCGACCGGAAAAGCTCGGTGAAAAGACTGTCTTTGAGGGCGGCTTTGCGCCGGGTTTCATTTATGCGCCGGAAATAGCCGGTGACATACGGCTCCGACCCGGCTACTTTGACCGCCTGGATTGCCCCAAACAATTCGCCCAGGAAATCGGTTACCCGGCCACGGGTTTCGCGGTTAGCCCGCCGGTGCTTGCGAATGCGCCCGGTCATCTTTTTTGAGAAAATTACAATCAAGAACAGCGGTACAAAGACACACAGCGTTATGACCGGGTTGATGCTGAACATCACGACCAGGGCCAGGGTTACAAAAACCACTTCCCCACCGTTATCCACGAAAAATTCCAGGTAAACCGTAATTTCGTGAACATCGTCCCGAAAGCGGCTGATTGCTTCGCCGGACGACTCGCGCATGGCTTTGGCCCCAGGCCGGTGCAGCAGACCATCCAGCAGATTCTTTCGCAGGTAGGTTTCAATACTCAGCCAGTACGAATTCCAGATGCTAGAGCCGTACCAGAACACCCCGGCCCGCAGTCCCTCGATGCCCAGCAGGGACAGCATTATCAACCACAAATCCAGGGTGATGGTTTTGGCCCCTTCCAGGTGGTTAAAAAATTCCCGGATAGCCAGGCCCAACCCGACCGGAAGGGCATGCACCAGTATCCAGATGAATACATTGAAACCGAAAAGCCAGGGCCGGTAGGTCAATATCTTCCAGATAAATTGGGACGTTTTCATAAAAACTTTCAGAGTGCGTGAACCGTTTGAAGTTCGATGAGGTGTTAGACCAGGGCTTCTTCCAGGCCGGTTCTCAGCAAGCCATAAAAGTGTGAGGCCGGGTTAGCGGCTAAATCCTCGCGGTAGCCTTCTTCAGCGATATGCCCTTCTTCCAGAATCAGGATACGGTCGGCCCGTTGGACGGTTGCCAGACGGTGGGCGATAATAATGCCGGTCCGGTTTTGCAACAATTTTTCGACAGCTCGCTGAGTCAGGTGTTCGGTGGCCGGGTCCAGTCGTGAGGAAGCTTCATCCAGAATGACCAGGCCGGGGTTTTCCAGAAAGACTCGCGTAAAGGCCAGCAGTTGGGCTTCCCCGGCGGAAAGTCCCGCCTGTCCGGTCTTTAGTTGGGTATCCAGACCCTGCGGCAGCGCGTTAAATCAGTCGCCCAGGCCAATATCGTCAATTACGGCCAGGATTTGTTCGTCAGAGATGGTCGGGTTGAAGAAGGTCAGGTTATCCCGTACCGAGGCGTGAAAGAGTTGAACTTCCTGCGTGACCATCCCGATTTTGGTGTGTAAATGGGTTAATTTAGCCTCACGAATATCCTGGTCGCCCAGCTTGATGCGGCCCGCGCGCGGTTCGTAGAGCCTGAAAAGCAGCCGGGTGATGGTGGTTTTACCGCTGCCGGTCCGGCCCAACAGGCCCATCACTTCGCCCGGCTTCAAATTGAAAGAAATATCTTCCAGCGTCGGGCTGGTCTGGTTTTCGCCATACGCGAAAGAAACCCCTTCAAAAGCCACCGGAAGCGGTCCCATTGGTAAGTTCTGGTCCGGCCCGTCTTTAATCTGGCTGTGCGTATTAAATAATTCGGTAACACGGGTAATACCGGCCCCGGCTTTTTGCAGGTCTTGCACCTGCTTGTTAAGCTGCTCGATAGGTATCCTCAGCAGTTCGGTATACTGATAAAACAAATATACCGTACCCAGGCTGATGGAACCGCCGACGAAAAGGTAGGCGCTAAGCACAAAGATCAAAAAATAGCCCAGGGCAAAAAGAAGGGTCGTAATGACCCATATCTGACTGAATTTCATCCAGGCTTTATGAGCTTTATAGTAATAGTTTCGTAGCTTTTTCGATAAACCCTGCATTACATGGGAGGTGGCCCCGTTGGAGCGAATATCTTCCAGTCCGGCCAGTCTTTCTTCCAGAAAGCCGTACATCTCGGCGCTGGCCTGTCGCTCGTCCTTGCTGGTCTGGACCCCCAGATTGCGGGCTTTGCCCGGTATAAATATGGCAAACAGGCTGTAGACCAGCAGGGCCAGGCCCACCCGCCAGTCTTCCACCCACAGCAGTACCAGCACCCCTACCAGTAAGAGCAAGTTACCCAGCACCTTGATGACAAACTGCGAAAAGAAGTTTGCCATGGCCGTCACGTCACCATCAATGCGTTCGATCATTGCGCCCGGATTGGTGGCATTGTGGAAAGGCATATCCAGGGTCAGGCAGTGTTCGGTCAGGTCGGTCCGCATCAAATTAGTGGCGGTCCAGCCGACATTTTCGCTGACATAGACCGACCACACTGACAC
>JAYSYV010001046.1:0-1171 GCA_043727245.1 Chloroflexota bacterium
CCGCGCACCTCAAAGTTTAGCAAAGTAGGGTCGCCGCTGGTAACTTCCCAATAAGCACCTACAGCGTTGTAAGCCTGGCCGACCGCTTTTACCGGCGAAAGAAAAGTACCGGCTTTGGCAGGAAAGCCGGTTGTCACCACGAAATCCCCGTCGGCGGCCAGCAAAGTGGAGGCACTGAGCGGTAAAGCAGCCAGACCTGCGCCCAGGGCTACGGCTCCACCGGCTGCTTTAAGAAAGTGGCGGCGACTGCGGAGCGTGGCTGAAAGAGGCTCACCATAGCCGGTCTGCCGGGTTTCCTGGGTATTTAATAAAGGTGCTTGGTTTGGATTTGATTTAGAGTCTTTCACAACAAATATACCTCCAACTATGAGCCAAGTTGGTATTTACAATGGATATTGAGAAAAAAAGAAAGCTTTAGCGCGGTTAAACTGCCTGCGCTACTGTAATAACGGCCAAACCTGCGCCTGGTTGCTATAAATTCAGCTTAATCTTTTAATATTAAATTAGATTACAGGGGACCCGGTTTTTAAGAGTTAAGCGTAGAGTTGAGGCGCTTAACTGTTCCTGCTTTTTGCACAGTCCACCCTTATAAAAGGGTATCCAAGAAGATAGTATAATAGATTCACACGCCTGACAATAGTACCATGGTGATATTTTCTCTTATTAATTCCTCAAAATGTCCCAGTTTAGCCTTACGCCGGACCAGCCAGGCTTTCAAATATATTTTTTCAGCAAATAGACTTCAAAAGGACTTTTGCCGGTTATAGTGCAAGACCAGAGAAAGAGTATGAGGCCCAGGCCAACGTCTGGGCCTCATATTTGTGCAAGAACCGGAATAAGGCAAGACTCCTATTGCTTTTCCGGCGTAGATGCAGTAAATTTATGGGGTGGAAATTAAATAATTTTTACGAATTAAGCTTCAATGAGAACTCTTTCAGGAGAAAAAAATGGGCATGCCAGCGGCTACGTTGACCGATCAGGTTATAGGAAATTGTCTGCATACTTATCAAAGTACCACTCCTTCACCGGCTGGTCCTGTGCCAACCCCTGTGCCAATGCCATTACCTTTTATGGGTCAAATTATAGGGCCGGGTGCGCCAACTGTATTAATCGGCGGCAAACCAGCTTCTGTATTGGGCGATAACGTGGTGAACACGGCCATTCATCCTCC
>JAYSYV010001047.1:0-11816 GCA_043727245.1 Chloroflexota bacterium
CGGTCGGGGTTCGGGTCAATACCGCGCAAAATAATGCCCTGACCGCGAGCAGGTGGTTTAGCGTTGGTGGGGTAGTCCTCGGCTTCGTTAAACTGAACCAGCCAGGTAGTTCGGGCTTCGCTGGAAGTGTTAAGGTTGGAACCATGCACCATCGTATAATTGAAGAAAAGGACATCCCCCGCTTCAGCCGGGCAGGGTACAGCCTGTTCCAGCGGATAATCGTCTACCGGCAGATGCCATCTACCTTCGGCAGGTGGGGCAGCGGGCCTTTTTTATGGCTGCCTGGGACCACTCGCACACAGCCCTTTTCCAGCGGCGCGTTATCGAAATGAAAAATAGCCGCCCCCATTGTGGTTAGCTGATGGGGGAAATAAGGGTAATCCTGGTGCAAGGGGAAAGGAGAGCCTTTCCCCGGCGGCTTGATAAACATCTTATTGTGATGCAATTTAGGTCTTCTTACGTTTTGTGCTCAACATTTTACGCAGTAATTATTTGAAATCAGTTTGGAGTTTTAAGCATCTCGGCCTGGGCTTTAAGAGATTGCAGACCCAGCAGGCCAAGCTGGTAAGCTTCCGAGGAGGTAGCTTTCTCCGGGTGAAACTCGAAACGTATCCGCTCGAAGTATTGCACCAGGTAAATCTGCCCGTCAAGTGGACTGACTTCGGGAAATTCTTGCGAGATGGGGTAGCCGAAGCGGGCCACTCCGCCCAACGCCTCCCAGCGAGCCTTGAAACCATCCTTGACACTGTGGCCGGTTTCTTTGAAATACACCAGGCTATCCTTATTTGGCATGGGTTGAATGGGCTGAAAAGGCGGTTCTCCCGCCTGTTTGCGTCCGGCGGTAGCCTCAATTCCCAGCAAACCCAACTGGACATCGTTGCCGGTCCCGCTGTTTTCGGGGTGATATTCAAAACGCGCCCGCTCGAAGTACTGGACGGTCAGGCCGTTTTCGTTTAATTCTTCCGAGATAGGATAGCCGAACAGGGCCAGGCTACCGTTATTTTCCCAGTAAGTCCGGAAAACGTTGGAAAGATTGTGGCCGGTTTCGGTGAAATAGAGGTTGTTGGAGATACTGAGCGGTTTGGCCGAACTGACCAGGGTCGTTGCTACCGGGGCTTTAATAATGTAGAGAGCGCCCGGTTGGGCCGTAAAGGCCAGACCCGTTTCGCCACGGGCCTCGAAAGGCACAATCTGACCGTTTTCCAGGCTCAAGACCGGGCGAACTCTGGCGGGCCAATCCGGGAAGATGGCCTTGACATCCAAAGCGACCTGCCCACTAGCGGTCAGGCTCAACAAAACCTGGCTCTGGCCGGAAGGCCACCAGACCCCCCAGGGAGCCAGTTGGGACTGGTTTATTTGAAAGCGGCTGTCGCTAAACTCTTTGAGATTGCCGAAAAAGCCCGAGCTCGACCCCCAGCTATAACCAATGTTAACCCCGTCGTTGCTTTCCAGGCGGTCAAAGTCCCCGCTGGGAGTGCGTTGGGCGGCAGCCAGCAGATGAACCGAACGAGCGGCCTGATAGGCCGGTTTAGGCTGAGTCAGGTCGTTGGTCAGGCCAAAATTATTTTCATAAGGGTTAGCGCCGATGGTGAAATTATTCAGCATCCACTTGAAGCCTCCGGCGAAGCCCCGGCCATGCAAGAATAGCCAGATTGCCGTTTCGTAAGAAGCAGTCTGCAATTGCGGGATAGACTGCCCGTTATAGACGTTGCTGTAGCCGAATTCTTCCAGGACCACCGGCCTGGCGCTGTGCTGGTTTTTGAGATGGTCCAGTAGCGAAAGCGTACCAGCCAGACCGCCCGCCCCTTCGCCGGGGAAGCGGTGCAGCGAGATAAAACCTAGCGTCTGGTTGGACGGTAGACGGGCCAGGTCTACCCGGTTCCAACCAATAGTGACTAACTTACCGGGGTCGCCTTTGAAGATGACACCCTGACGGAGGTCAATATAACGCTGGACTGTAGCATCCATAGCGTTGACGAAAAGCTGCCACTTGCCCGAATCGGGGCTGTTGTAATAGTCGAGCGAAGTTAGCCGACCGGCCCGGCTGACCCAGGCCGCCGATTCGTTCTGAAGCTCGTTGTAGTAGCGCATTATATTGGCGTAAATATAAGCCTGGCGGGCGTTCAGGTAACCCGGCACGCCCAGGCCACCCCGGTTGGCATTGACATCGCCCTGGCTGATGCGTTCGCCGTAAGCCCGGATTATCTCGTCGGTCTGGAGAACCGGCTCCTGACCGGACGGATAAATAGAGGAAATGAGTTCGCTGAACTGCGGCTCGTTGCGTAAATCGTAGCCCAGGATAGCGCTGTTTCCGGCGAAGTGACGGGCCACCGCCTCGTCAATTTGCATGAGCCGGGTGATGTTATTGTCGCTGTAGTCGTTGAAAGTAATCAGGAGGCGCAGACCGTTCTCGCGGGCAATCTCGGCGATTTTATCCAGCTTGACCCAGTAATTGGCTAGAATGTCGTCACGCAACTGGGTCTGGACGAAAATACGGACGGCGTTGTAACCCCCGGCGGCGGCCATCTGGAAATTCTGCTGAATCAGGTTGGGATCCCACTTGTCATTTTGCCACATCAGCCAGGCCCGGTCGGTGTGGCCTTCATAATTCACGCCGGAAACGAAGAAACGAGCGCCCCGGTCGTCCACCAGTTCCGCCCCACGGGCAATAATCTGGCCGCTCACCGGGGCAGTTACAGGCGCATTGCCACGGGCCGGGTTAGTGTTAAGGGCGCTATTCGGCGTGGTAATGGGCGGCTGGCCGGTATTTGCGCCGGGTGACGTGTTTGGTTTGAGCGGGACCAGGCCGGGAGCAGCCGGAGTAGGCATGAGGGGCTGCTTACCGGCAGCATAGTCCGGGGCCGGACCGGAAACTACAATCGGGGTCGGGGTTGGTCCCGCCGGGGCGATTTTACTCAGGTTAGAAAGGTCGGCTGCTTCGGGCAAAAGGCTCTGGCTCCGGGCCGGTTGCGAACTGCCATTGGTGGAAGGCTTGCCGGAGAAATCCAGTGAAGCGTTGTAATCCAGCGGGAAAACTTCAGCCGAGGTGTCGCCGACCGGACGCATTTGGGGGGCCGAATTGAGGTTCCACAGAATTAAAGCGGGCGCTACCAGGATAGCCATCAGCCCAAAAAGCAGGATAGCTAGGACAGGTTTTCTTTGTGGCAGCTTTTCGCCCATTAATCTTTAGACCCCAGCGCTACATTTAAAGCTAAATACTTTATTTTCAAAAAGGTCCGTACTTCTCCGGCCAGAGCCTGAATTTCAGGGTCGGCATTGCTCAAAAGAGGCATTAGAGCCTCAATCGTCTGCAAATCGCCCAGTTCGCGCAAGCCTGCCGCCGCACCCAGGCGCACTTCCCGGTTGCCATCAGCCAGCAAAGCCAGGCAAGTTACAACCGTTTGTTCTTTAGCGCCAAGGGCCAGCAAAGCCCGTGAAGCGCTGCCTCTTACCAGTTTATCGGGGTCTTTGAGCAGACCCAATAAGCGCGGAACGGCTTCCCTGGCTCCCATCTGACCCAGGGTGTCAACGGCACTGCGCCGGACCAGGCTATCCGCGTCGTTGAGCAAAGCCAGGTAAGCCGCCGCGTTTGTAGTTGAACCGCCCGGCAAAGACTGTTGCCCAACTGGCAGAGAAGCAGTTACGGAAGGGGTAGCCGGGATAACCGGTTTATCAAGCTGCTGGCTGACGGCGTTATCCGGCGTAGGGGTTGGTTTGGTTTCAAAAGCTTTCCCGGCTTCCAGACCGCCTTCGCCCAGCGTCAGATTTGTATAACCCTGCGAGGCTTCCTGGGCGCTGACCCCGGCGTTATAAGGATGCTGTTGAGTGCAAGGGCTGGGCGCGTCTTTCCAGAGCCAGAAACTCCTGGCCCCCGATTTGGCTTCCCAGGGGTCGGCCTTGACTGTATCGGGGCAAAATCCAAAGGGGTCTACATGCTGAAAGTTGAACTGGACTCCAAAGTGAAAGTGTGGCGGGGTGCAACTCAGTTGGCCCACCCGGCCAACTAGCTGCCCAGAAGCAACTTCCTGGCCCAGCCCGATACTGACCTTGCCGTCCAGGTGTAGATAAAGGGTTCGGTAGCCGTTATTGTGGTCCAAAATAACCGTCTGGCCGCAGCCGCCCCAATCGGCGCTGACCACCCGGCCTGAAGCCGCCGCCAGGACAGGAGTACCGGCTGCCAGGTTAAAGTCTACGCCGTTGTGGCCGCTATAGCCGCGTTCCCAGGTCAGACTATTGGGAACTTCGCGGCCCCGGTAGGCCAGGAAGATACCGGCAGCTTCGTTGTCGGGCGGATTTCCGGGTGTACCGGCCAGGTTGGAGGGGTATTTGTGGTCGAAATAGGTATTTATCCCGGCATCAAGCGGGTTATTGTAGTCCAGGCCATCCGAAGCGACCGCACCTGGGGTGTTGTTGCGGTGGCCTTTGCCATCCACGTCGCCGGGCAAGCTCAAGTTAGCCGGGTTAAAAGGTCGAGCCAGGAAAGGAGCCGGGGCGGTCTGGCCGGTCCCCGCCGGTCTGGGGTCCGGGGTCAATGGATCGCCAAAATAGGCTTTATAAATTTGATAGAACGAACCGTCACCCAGGCCAGACTGGGTTTGCCAGGTGGTTGGGTCGGTGGTATAAGCGAGGGTTGCTTGCACTGCGTATGTTCCGCGATTGATCAAGGTACTGGCCGGGCCAGTCGAACCGTCCTTGAAGATTAAAGTTGTTTTTACATCGTAATAGGACCAGCGGTCACTCAGAAGCCCGGCGGCAGCCACTAATTGTTTGCTGAAACCTTTGCGGTCCAGTTTATCAAATCGCAGGGCAAAATCAATAGCACTTTGGGGGGGGTTGGCCGAGGAAAGCAGTTTGCTTTTCACTTCCAGCAGCGTCAGCAGCACTTTGGGGTTAACTTCGGCGGTCAGGCTAAATACAGCCAGGCTGCGGGCGGCGCTTTGATTATAACCGGCGTAAATTGTTTCGCTGTAAGATTTGAGGGGGCCGGGCTGCTTCGCCAGGAATTGTTGGATTTGTTCTTCCAGGAAACCTTCGTCAGCTCGCAGGCGGTAATCGGTAATAATATTATCGTCGGCGGTGGGAGCCGCCAGGACCGAGGCCGGGTTGTAACTGTCCAGCGATAGAACCAGCCCAGCTATCAGGATTATTACCGTCAGGGCTTGCCAGTGCCGTTTTAAGAAAGTTGAGTGGAAATAGAACATAGCATAAGTTCTTTCTTCAAGACCCGTGGACCCAGGGATGAGTGAAATAAAAGAGGATGAAATCCCCTGGAAAAAGCCCTTTTCAATTGAGGTAGGGATAGGACGATAGGGCTAGATATAATTTAGTGATTTTTAACGCACTTCATAAACTTAACCTTTTCCACGAGAAAGGCTAACGATAATTTCTGAGCCGGTAATATCGGTGTTTAAATGGAAAGTCTGGTCGTATTTGTAGCCGTCATCGGTCTGCATGGGACGGTGACCGGAAAGCAAGACCTGGGCCTGGCCTTCTTCGTTGCCAAAGACACCTTCAAAGGGCGTGCTGGCGGCGGTTGGGTTTTCAGGGGCAGGTTCGCCGCCTTTCTGATGGCGCAGATACTTATACTTCTTTTCGGGCTGGCGGCTGGTCTGATATCCGGCTCCCATGTCAATCAGGGCTTGCAGGTATTGACCGTCCGGCGAAGGGCCGTCCGGCAGCAGCCACTCCATGATTTTTTCAACCTTACCGGTTAGTTCATCCGGCAGATTCTCGTATGGCACGGCCTTGTACTGGGCTTTGGGCTGGACGAAACGGTTCCACAAGCCTTTAGTCAGACCCCGCAGCTTGCGATCTTCTTCCCATTCGCGCTCGAAATTCTGGCCGCTGCGGAAAAGTCCACCCTTTTGCAGACCGCCGACCAGTTGACCGCCCACCCCCAGCATATCGGTCGAGGCCGTGAAATAATTCGGGCTGACCGACCGCAACCCGATAGTCGGGTCGCCCAGGAGGACAAATTCCAGCAGCGTCTTGGCATCGTCACCGCTCAGGTTGTGACCGGCAGCCAGGCGTTCTCTGGCATAATTCAACTTAGCGGCCTGGAGCGCCCGCCCAAAAGAACTGCCGTTTTTCAATATTTCCTTCCAGAAGTAATAGGAAAGATGCCCGGCGCAGCACAGTTCCGGCCCGGCGCTGCCGTAACTAATCGCCGTTGAGCCTACAAAGGCGGCGGTCCCCCGTTCGAGAAAGGTTAGAGCCACGCTGTCAACCACACCCTTACCGGGCAGATAACCGCCATAGCAGGCTTCGGAAAAGACCACAGTGCCGGGCGACCGCACTTTGGCGGCCTGGGCCGGACTGAAGGCCATAGGGAGTGAGGAGAGAGTAGGATTGGCAACAATTTTATTATACTGGCTCTGGCCGTACCAGTTGCCGGTATCGCGGAAGCCGTGGAGGTTAAAATGCAGCAGCCGGGGCTTTTGCAGCCAGTCTGTATTAAAGTTCTCGCTGCGAGTGGGCGGCGAGAAGGCAATATTAGAATTGCCGCTCATGCAGTCCTTCAGGGTTTCGGTGCTGAGTTTCCAGGCTTCGGCGCTGTAGAAGAACGGCGAAAGATGGACCGAATGGGATTTATCAATGAATACTTCGCCGCTTGCCAGGGTCGAGCGCAGCCATTCTTGCTCGAAGCGGATACCATCGGCTGATCCACCCTTGAACCGCATATTCTGAGGCATAATGGCCTCGAACATTCGCATGGGGAAATTTGAGATGCCGCTGTGAGGCAGGTTGCGGGCGCGTTGGCGCTGGATGACTTCTTGCAGCCGGGTCAGCAGGAAATTAATGTCCGGCACGCCGTCTTCCGGGCTTTCGTCGGGGAGACGGCCCACGATGCGCTCCGGCAGCAGGTAAGTCTGGTCGCGGGAGCCGTAGGGGTTATCGGTCAAAACTTCCCGGTCGGAGTCAAAGCTGGGATTAGGCAATTTCCAGAAGGGAATAATATCCGGCCCGCCGATAATAAAGACCGTATTCGGGTAGCTCCCGGTCGGGTCGAGGATTTCACCGGGCAGGGCAGTGTTAATCAGTTCGCGGATTTGCTCAGGGTCGGCGGCCTTAACCGGGTCTAATTTACCGAAACCCTGACGGCGGAGAGCCTCGGCGCTATCCACTAAAAGCAGCCGGGCATCCGAACCGTGCGAGCGCATAACTTCCAGCAGTTGTTGAAGCAATATTTGAACCCGGTTGAAACCGCCCTGGCCGTACTTGGAAGTAAGAGCCTGTTCGCTACTGACAATCAGAGCCGTGGCCTGGCGAACCGCCCAGTTGCGGTCTTCGTCGGCGTTAGCCTGGGGCAGCCGCGAGGAAGGGGCGGGCATAAAGTCATTAATGTCAACGCCTTCGCGGAAACCGTCGTCATTCAAGTTATCCGGCGTTTCCAATTCGGTATCTTCGCCGCCCTTGCGGACCCGGCGGACCGCCTTACGGTAATATGAACCGGCCTGGGGTCGCCTTTTTTTGCTGCCGGAGTGGGGCCGCTTGGGTCGGCCAGTGCCGTACAACAGGTTCTCGACAGCGGCGATGCTCTGGGCAATGCCTTCCAACTCGCTATCAGGCTGGCCGTGTGGCCCGAAAATGCGGCCTTTGGGCATAATTAGATCGTTATCCAGCCGCCGCCCCGATAAAGCATCGGCCATCGCTGCCGGAGTAACATCTATCAGTAAACCGTCCAATTCGGACAGGCTAAAACTGACTTCGCTATGAGGATGCCACATGCGCTGCATTCCGCCACGTGATACCGACTCGACTTCCTGTTTATGGCTGGCTCCCAAGAGGTCATTCAACCAGTCGTGGTCAATATCGCCCAGCTTCAAGCTGATGCGTTCGAGGGCGTTGGCCGGTAAAGTCTGCCAGGTCGTGGCCGTGTTACCTTCACCCAGCAGATTCGAGTTTTGGGTAGGGCGGGGCCAGAGTGCAGGCGGCAAGTCTACCCCGGCGCTGTAGGCGATTTCCGAAGCCCGTACTAAAAACGGATCGAGCTTCCAGACCGGCTCAATCAGCCTGGTCAGAGCCTGGGGATGATTTTTCAGGGCGGCGTTTGCCAGGTGGGCGGTCAGGATCAGGCGCGGCAGGATCAGTTGAGGCTGGTCCAGCAGCATATCGCTGGCAAGGGCGCTGGCCCGTTTGGTTTCACCGTTCAACCACAGGGCCAACAAAAGCCCGCTGCGGAGGTCAATCCGGCTGGCGCTGGCTTCGGGAGTCAGGCGGCGGGTAGCTTTCTCGAAATATTCAACGGCCATCCAGGGCATTTTGCGGCGTAAATAGAGCCGGGCGACCCCGCCTTCATCCTGGTTTTGCTGGTCGGAAGTCACGTTAAGCGAACTGACGTTAAAGCCGCGTGCGACAGTGGCGTTCCATTTCTGGGTCCGTTTGAAAATAGCCTGTTCGGGTAGGCGGTCAATCATCTCGCGCAGCCAGGGATTATCGGGGGCGGATTGGACCGCCAGCCAGAGTTCCTGACCGGCCCGTACGCGCTGTTCTTTATCTCCGCGCAAATAGAGCAAAACCGTTTCCAGCCGAATCCGCCAGTTTTCCGGGTCCGAATCCAACACCCGCCGCAAATGGCCCAGGGCGCGTTGAGTGTTTACACCCTCGCCGGTAGCCGCCATAAGCGCCCGGCCCGCCCCGACATGCAACGGCAAGGATTGGGGGAAATGAACCAACAACTGGCAAGCCAGGCTGGCCGCCTCAGTGTGGTATCCCGTACGCAGCAGGACGCTAACCGTGGTAATGCCATCAAAGAGGGAGGTTTCTAAGATGTTTTTGCTGCTCTGGATTTTTGCCATGTAATTAACCGATTCCAGTCATCTTGATCGAATAAATCCCAATTTCCAGCCCGGCAGGAGGTTAGCCGGGCTTTTAGAGAGGAGGTCAGTTTATTCCTGTCGCTGGCCTGTCCAGGGCGCGTCGGACGTGTCATATTCATCATTACGGAACATCATGCCCATAATGTGGTTCCGAATAGGTATCAGGCGCAATTCGTCGTGCGCCCTGGAGCATTTCGGGTCAATCCGCAAAGCTCTTTCGGCGAACTGACGGGCCAGTTTGAAAAGTTTTTGCATGCGGTACATGCGGGAAATATCGCACAGGTAGTCGGTGTTATTCGGGTCCAGGTGGTGGCAGTAATCGAAATCCTGCAAAGCCCGGTTCCAGTTTTCGTCAATCTCGTAAATCACGGCCCGTTCGTACCGGGCTTCAGCCATAATCGGGTAAGCCCCGATGACGCTATTGACCAGCGACATGGCCTTGATGCGGTCGCCCAGGTAGCCCGCCGCCCGGACCGCTGCCAGGGTGTATTCGGGTTTTTCGGGGCAAAGCGCCGCCGCCCGCTCGAAAGAAGGCATGGCCGTTTCGCGGTCGCCGTTCATTTCGTACTGGCGGGCCAGCATAAAATGGACTTCGCCGTTTTGCGGTTCGATGTCCAGCAGGACGTGTAAAACCGGGATTGTACCCTGGCGGTTGGTCTTTTCACATAGGCGGCAGTAGTGCAGCAAATAGCCCTTTAGAAATTCGGGGCTGTAGCGCGTGGTATCAACCGTCGAAGCCTGGTCGCCGGTCCTCCAGTCGAAAGTCCGGTCGTTGGGGCTGTTATCGGCTTTATAACTTTTAGTTAAATGTGCATAATCAAACATTGCATATTCCTCATATCAAACAGTAGTCAGTAGCCAGTTTTCTTGCTATTCTGAACCTATTGTTATAGGTCAGTTGCTATAAGCGACCTTCTCTAAAACTTCGTTAATGCGTTCTTCCAGGGTCTGAACCGCCGCTTCATCCTGGTTACTCTGTTCCAGGGTGTAGGCCAGTTCTTCGTAGGCCCACAAACTATCGGGGTCTTCGTGAAGCGCTTCGTCCAGCAGAGGCCGGACCTTTTCGACTGGCGCACCCTTCAGGCGCAGCGTCTTTGCCAGGTCCACCTTGTAGTCGGCGTTTTGCGGCTCCAGGTGGTTGGCCCGGACAAAGGATTCGAGAGCCTCGTCCAGCCGTCCGTTTTCGACCAGCAACTTGCCTTCCAGGAAGTACCATTCGGCTCCGGCGTTGTCGCCAAAGATTCGCAGGGCTTCGCGCAAGGTATAAAGAGCGGCCTGTAAATCGCCGTTCGAAGCCAGGGCAATAGATAGATTGTAGCGATAGACCGCCTCACCCGGTTCTAGCTGGGCTGCCAGCCGTAAGTGTTCCAGGGCGGGCAGGTAGGAATGTTCGCGCAGGTGTATTTCGCCCAGTTCGGCCTGCCACTGGTGCTTGAGCGGTGCGCCGTTGACCGCTTCGTGATAATGATGAATGGCTTCGCTGATATGACCGGTCTGTAGATAAGCCCGGCCCAGGCAATAGCGGAACTCGGCGTTGTCCGGCTCCTGACCGGCGGCTTCCCGCAGGTGTTCCAGGGCTTGAACCGGCTGGCCGTTGTCGAGCAGTACCGCCCCAAGCTGGAAGCGCACATAGTAATCGTTGGGGTCAATTCGGGCCGCTTCTTCGACCAGTTCGCGAGCTTCTTCCGGCCTATCCAGCTTGACCATAGCTCGCGACAGGTTCGCCAGGTAGCGCGGATTGTCGTTAGCGATAGTTTCGGCCTTGCGGAAGTAGTTGAAGGCCGCTTTGTAATTGTTAAGTTTATATGAAAGCTCGCCCATTTCGTTAAGGGTGATGTGGTCGTTGGGCAAGATAGACAGGATAGATTTCAAAGTCTCGCGGGCGGCCTCGAAATCGCCCAACTTCTGACAGGCCCAGGCATACAGGCGCATATAGCCGACCTGGGGCGCTTCGCTATCGTTGAAGGCGGTAGACTGAGCGATAGCTTGCTGCAAGTCCAGCTTCATTTCGCGGTAGTTGTGGACACCCTTGTGCGCCAGGGCCAACTCGTACCAGTATTTGGCGACTACCGGGTTGAGGCCGGTCGCCCGGACCAATAGCTCAACCGCCTGTTGGGGCAGTGAGTCGGTGTGCTTGAACATAGCAGTCTGGGAACTACCTGCCCGGCGGGCCGCTACCCCGGCATTGTAATGATACAGGGCGCTGGTGGGGTCAAGTTCAACCGCCTGCCGGAAGGAACTCAACGCCTCAGTAGGTTTTTCCTGGTCCAGCCAGGCTTCACCCAGTTCGTTATGCAGAGCCGGGTCTTGCGGAGTCATCTGAAGGGCTTGCCGGTAGAAATCCAGCGCCTCGTCAGGTCGCTTGAGGTGGCGGAAGACCTGGGCCTTCAAGGCCAGGAAATAGGGGCCGGGCGCGATATAAAAAGACTGCATCTTGGCCTGGGCCTGTTCGATCTGCTCCATGGCAAGCTGGGCCTGGCCGGTTTCAAGATAAGTCCGGGCCAGCAGGATATAAGCCAGCGGCCCGATTAACTGGTCTTTATTAACCTTGAGGAAAAGCTCCAGGCATTGAATAGCTTTGTCGCCTTCCCCGGCCTCGGCGGCGGAGCGAACTGCCAGCATCCAGGCATCCTCGCGGTGTTTATCCAGCTTGATAGCCTGCATGGCGGCGGTCCAGGTATCAGCGTAGCGTTTGAGGCGCAGCAGAGTTTCGGCCAGCAACAACAGGGCATCATAATTGCCCGGTTCGGTTTGCAAGCTTTTCTCACAGGCATCCGCGCTGGCCGCGTAATCCCCGGCTAAAAAAGCGACCTGGGCCAGGGCGTAGAGATAGGGAGCAGCCTGGCCTGAGAGGCTGGCGGCTTTGCGTAAATGGTCACGCGCCACTTCCAGTTCATTAGAGGTCTCGGCCACGGGCGGTTCAATCGGTTTAACCGATTTAGTTTGAGTATTTGCCATGAGTTCTGTCCGCTCTGTTTATCCTGTTTAATTTGCCTA
>JAYSYV010001048.1:0-1171 GCA_043727245.1 Chloroflexota bacterium
ATTAGCAAAGGAGATGTCCACGAACCACTTTTCAAGACCAGGCTTGCGCTCAAGGTGGGTTTCTAAGACTTCCATAGCGGCTTTAGTCAGCTTAACACCGGTACGGTAAGTTTTAGTAATGAGTTTAACGACCGGGTGTTTACCCTTCCAAGACATTGTGGAGGCAAACTTGACTACACACTCTACGCTGTCCAGTAAAGACCCATTCCAATGGCCTTCTAGAATACCCCAACATCGTTCGACCGGATTGTACTTGGAGTGGTAAGGCGGGTAGTAAGCCAGCCGCACATTAAGCTTATACTTTTGAGCAAAAACCAACAGCCGAGCCATAAACTGAGTACGCCGACTATGGTTTTCCGGCCCATTATCCAGGTTAAGCACCAGGGTTGTCACCTCGTTAAAGCGTTCTCGGACCCTTTGCCACCAGTCTTCTAGCCCATCTATCAGGCAGTCACTGGTCACTTTGGAGGTAACACACGACAAGGATAACTCGTCGTACTGGGGCAGGAATATTCCGACCGGGGTTACCCGCGCCAGTGGAGTGAAATCGTGGTCCCAAGCCGCTACTTTGAAGCGGGATTTACCACCTCGGCCGAACTCGCCCACATTGACAGTGGCTTTGGCATCCATTGAAACGCGCAGTTCTTGAGGTGCGGCATCGGCGGCCTGGTTAACCTCCTTAAGGTGGTCGAAGATGGCATCGGTCTGGTTTAGCTTTTTTTTGGTTTACTCTTAGCAACCTTAGCCGGGTAGTAACCCAACAAGTTGAGCTTGGTGGCAATGGTGGTCGCCGTTGGTAGCTCTTCAGCGCTATAACCTTTTTGGGCAATGAGTTGGCGGCGCACCTCGGCTGCACTCAAACGGGTGTAAAGTCTTTGGTTACGAAACTGGGGGTCGGTTTGGCTCTGGCTATCTACGATACCTTTAATATCGTCAAGTAAATTGGGTAAAAGCTCTTCGGCTTTTTTGCGACCACGGGCTCCAAAAGCGTCCTGGCAAGTGACGCCACTTTCGAGTTCGTGGGTGCCTTTGCGAATAGTTTCGCGGTTCCAGCCCAGTTCGGCTGCGGCCTTACGTTGACCACCGGGGCCGAGTTCTCTGGTGGTGCGGGCCATAAAAAGGCGGCGGGCCGGACCTTTGAGAGTGCGGGCCGTTTCGATGAAGAGAGTTT
>JAYSYV010001049.1:0-1170 GCA_043727245.1 Chloroflexota bacterium
CTATAAATCTCAATTAAAAGGTACTTTTAATGATGCTTCTTTAGGAACTATTCTACCTGATTAACCTCCGGGGGTCTAGTCACATGGATTCTACTAAAAACAAAAAGAGATTTTACAAGAAAGATATAATCGGTGTAACCTTTTGCTACTTTCAACCGTATTATAGGTAGTGAATTTGAAACAAATTTAACTCGAAACATTTTTCAGTGGCACGCAAAATGATATATAGTAGGTCGGAAGCCCTTACAATTAGTACGATTTAGTAATTTGTGGCCGACCGGAACGATGTAGTCCCAGCTACCTTTCTTTTTGCATCAAACGCGGTAGGTCCAAAGCCTTTCTAATACCCGTTGTTTGATTAACCTATACTACTAAATCTAGTATAACTGCTTACTGAAACCACCTGCGTTACGGGCTGGCTTAGCTTTTATTTGTCTCATTGGCTTCACATCTTACAGATTTTCGCCTCAAACGAACGTCAAATAGCAATTATTCTATATTCAAACCGGTTAATTACAATTAATTACAAGGAGTTACCCAAAATGAACAAGCAGCAAAGATATTCAGGCCCACGGTGTTCCAGTTGTGGCCGCCCTTTTGAGCCCCGACAGATGCAAAACGGCAAGTTCTCCGAGACTTGCGGACAGACCGCTTGCGTTTCCATGCACAGCCGCAAGAAAAATAATGTTGGTATGCACACTGGAGCTGCCCGTCGCCCTCAGACCGCCTGGTAAGAACTTTCCCATAGCAATCTTCCCACAGGTGAGATAGGGCTGTACTTTATAGCCTCAACCCAGATTCGGACACCGTACAAGATCAATTCCAATCTAAAATTTAATATACAGTTTAATAGAAGGCCAGTTTTCTAAGTTGTAACAAGGAAAACTGGCTTTTGTTATTGCTATTTCCAGTTCAAGCTGAACCGCTACCGTCTGCTGATCGGACGCTAAAAACCGGCCTCTTAAAATTAAGGCCGGTTTAGCAGAACCATTATTCAAAAGGTTTAAAGTTCGCGACCAGCGTAATCTACGGCGTTCTTGAAAAATTGTAAACCGGCCCCTTCGACAGCCATAATCTTCTGGCGGGTCCACTGGGGATGCTGCCAGGCCGAAACAAAGCGCTCCGGGTGCGGCATCAGGCCCAGGACTGTGCCGCCAGGACTACTGACCG
>JAYSYV010001050.1:0-1169 GCA_043727245.1 Chloroflexota bacterium
GTTTCCAGCGGGCGTTATATGTCGGTGGCGATTACTGTGCCGGATATGCCGGGCCAGTTGGTACACCTCTTAACCACCGTGGCCGAGCTTGGCATGAATGTGCGGCAGGTCGAACACCGCCGGGGTGAGTTGCATATTCCAGTTGGCAAGACCGAGATAATTTTGCAAATTGAAACCAAAGACTGGGACCAGCAGGCCGAGCTTTTCCGGCGCTTTGCCGACGAAGGGCTTTTCGCCCGAAATTTGCTGGTCTAAAAACAGGAGTTAAAGTTGGCCGAAGCACAACCTTTTCAATTAAATTGGAACCAGACCGACCTGACCCGGCGTGAGGATATGACCGTTATAAGTACGATTGACGCGCATACCGGCGGAGAGCCTTTGCGTGTGGTCACGGGCGGCTTTCCGGAGTTGCCCGGCGCGACCATTTTAGAGCGCCGCCGCTATATGCAGGAGCATTACGACCACCTTCGCAAAGCCCTGATGTGGGAGCCACGCGGCCACTTCGATATGTACGGAGCCATCATCACGCCGCCGGTTTCGCCGGAAGCGAACCTGGGCGTACTTTTTATGCACAACGAGGGCTACAGCACCATGTGCGGCCACGGTATCATCGCCCTTGTGACGGTTTTGCTGGAAACCGGAGCTATTCCACCGCAAGGCTCGAAAACACCCGTTACCCTGGATACTCCGGCTGGTCTGGTGCGGGCCACCGCCCATTACGATGCGGCTACCGGGCGCGTTACTAAAGTTTCTTTTATAAATGTGGCTTCTTTCCTGTACGCCCGTGACGTGAGTATTACGGGCCGCCGGTTCAGCCAGTTTAATAAAATAAAGGTGGACATCGCTTTTGGCGGCGCTTTTTACGCTATCGTGCCGGTCGAACGGCTGGGTTATACTCGCCTGGAAGACGTGCCTTTGACCCAGTTGGTCAAGCTGGGAACTTCAATAAAGTCGGCGGTGACGGCTTCCCAGCCGATTGTACATCCTTTCGAGCCGGACCTGGGTTTTCTCTACGGCACGATTCTAGTCGGACCGCCGCGCGACCCGACCCATCACAGCGCCAATATTTGTATCTTTGCCAACCGTGAGGTGGACCGCTCTCCCACCGGGACCGGCGTTTCGGCCCGGCTGGCCCTGCATTATGCCAAAGGCGAACTGCCCGAAGGACA
>JAYSYV010001051.1:0-3925 GCA_043727245.1 Chloroflexota bacterium
CTGGCGAACAGGACCAACTGGTAGAGTTGACCGGCTACAATCCAGGGCAGCATTTTTATAAGCACCCGGCCCGGCACGTTCTTGACTATCGCCAGCAAGCCGTTCCGACTGGCAAGCCGGGTGGCTTTGGGGCTGATTGTGCGTGCAGTAGCCGACCCCCGGTGCGCCACGCGAGCCAGGGGCACATAGATACAGCGGTAGCCCGCCAGTTGGGCGCGGTAATTAAAATCTACGTCCTCGCTGTAGAGGAAAAAGGTTTCGTCTAACAGCCCGATTTTATTAAAAATTTCTCGCCGGTACAGGGCCGCTACTCCAGCCGGTCCAAAAATTTCCAGTCCGGTATCGAAAGCGGGACCGTCCGGTTGCCGAAACCCTCGGTCGCGGCCTATTCCATCCGGCCCTATAAACTGGCCCACCGAGTTAATCAGGCCGGGATTAGCCTGAAAAGTGACACGTGGGGCCGCCATTGCAAATCCCTCGTCTTGCCGTTTAGCCAACCCTTCCACCAGATTTTTAAGAAAATCCGGTTCGGCCTCGGCATCATTATTAAACCAGCAGATATATTCGGCGCTCCCAGCTCGCACCCCGGCATTGATGCCGCCGGTAAAGCCAGTATTTTCAGGCAGTGCGAGCAGTTTTACCTGTGGGTAAGCGGTGCGAATAAATTCGACTGAGCCATCCGTCGAGCCGTTATCCACTACTATAATCTCGAAGTCTTGAAAACTTTGCTTGCCAAGAGAGTCCAGGCAGTTTCCCAACCATTCCCGGCCATTCCAATTTGGGATAATAACGTCAATTTCAGGCATACTTGTTTTTGGTCAGACTTTTATAGTCTCAAATACCAGGGTTTGAGGACCGAAGATGCCGTAAAAACGGGAATGTAACTGGTAGAGATTCGCCTGGAAATTCATTTCGGCCAATTTAACCAGCATTTCAATGCCAAAAAGGTTGTAGACCAGGATACCACCGGCCAGGTCAAGCGGGTCTCCGTGATAGATTGGTGGTTTAAGCAGGACTAATTGCCCGTCACTATCAACTTTAGCGCGTTTATCGTCCAGAAATTGGTCCGGGTTAAAGGGAACCGTAAAAATATGCCTTCCGCCTTTTTTCAAGACCCGGTACACTTCTTGAAAGGCTTTATACGGGTCGGAAACGTGTTCAAAAACATCGGAAGTTAGAAATAAATCAATACTTTCAGTTTCAAAAGACAACGCCCGCAAGTCCTGGTGCATTACCCCGTTTACGATTTCACCACTCTTAAAATTATCGCCAATGTATTCGCTACAGATATAACCCTTTAACGGAGCCAGATACTTATGAAAAGCCCCGTTAGCCTCGGTATTGTAAACAACCAGGCCGGAGTTATCCAGTTTTGCCAGCTCTTTTAACGAGGAAAAAGATTGCCCGGTAATAGTGTTAACTGTCTGACAGAAAAAGAAAGCCATCTGGCGTTGGCGGTTGGTGGCGTGGCAGTTCAGGCATTTACAGCTTTCTTTGAGGTCGTTATTCCTTACATATAGTAGGGTAAATAAACCGCACACATTGCATTTTGCCGGACCGCCGAAATGCGTCTTTACCATCAGTTTTTCCAGTAAAGAAAGCGAGGCCGGGGTTATAGGAAGTTTTAGAAATTTCTGTAGTTTATTTTCCATTAATTTTGTCTGGCTCTGTAAGTGCGGTTTTTATTATCCCATACTTTGGGTGAGTTTGCCCCTCTAGCCTGTTAATATCAGGCGGCGGCCTAACACTGAAACCAGAAATATGGCGGCCAGGACTGCCAGGGTCAGGAAAGCCCCGGTCCACTGCACCTGTTTCCAGCGACCGGGCAACCTGGCCTGGAGCCACTCAATCAGCCATGTCAGTGGTCCGGCTCCGGCCAGGGCCAACCAGGGTGTCACCAGGGCCAGCCGGGTGAGATTGACCGGGCCGCTAAACTTCAAGGCAATGACATAAAGCAGCGGGAAAGCCAGGACCGGCCAGAGCTTTAGCCACCCGGTCCGGCGCAGGCTAAAGACGACCAGAGTTACAAACAATACCGCCAGCAGGCCAAGGTCGTAGCTGAAAGCCTCTTTGAAATAACTATTTAAGGCGTTGGCCGGAGCAGCTTTAGTGATGGTCAGCCCTTCTATAAAGCGGTTCAGACTGAGCAGCCAGCCGGGACAGGCCGCAGTCCAACCAAGCAACCAGCCGCCCAGGGCCAGCCCGACTGCTTTGGCCCGGCGGCCTTTTTTGGCCTGGGATAGCGCAATCCCCAGCAGGGGGACCAATAATAAAATTGCTCCATAAGCTGCCCCGGTCGCTAACCCGGCCAACAGCCCCGCCCAAAAGAGCGGCCATTTCGTCTGGCCGGTTATAAAGGTCATGGTGTAAAAGCTACCGGCTGCCAATGCTGCCGCTAGCAGTTGGGGGGCCGGGTTGGGTGTGGACTGGTAGGCCAGCCAGCTCAGGCTCAGTAATCCAGCCGCGATTGCCCCGGCAGTCTGGGATTGCCACCAGCGAGACGCCGCTTTGTAAACGATGATTATAGTTACCAGTCCCAGTATCAAGTTTACATAACTGAGAAAGCCCAGGATAGTTTGATTGGACACTTCTTCGGGTGTAGCGATTTTACCGGCGCTGGCTTGTTGGAAAAAGCTCAGTTCAACCAGGCTTGCCCCTAAAAAGAGATAAAGCGGCGGCTGTTCGTAGCTTATGGGCTGCCAGTTGCTACTATTAATTATAGTGCGAGCTTCGGTAGCGAAAGCCTGGACCGCTGAGGGAGAAGGTGTAGCCGGGGTGTTGGGTCTG
Source organism: Chloroflexota bacterium (assembly GCA_043727245.1). Classification (GTDB taxonomy): domain Bacteria; phylum Chloroflexota; class Chloroflexia; order Chloroheliales; family Chloroheliaceae; genus 54-19. The sequence goes on from JAYSYV010001051.1 coordinate 2,788, forward strand.
GTTTGGAGAGCCTGGTAGCGCAACAGGCCGCCGCCAACCAGGGCCAGCCCTAAAATCAGCACCGGCCAGTTAGTCGTTAGCCAGCCGGTAAAACCCATCAGGCTTATGCCGTATCTTTGGGCCAGTTTCAGGCCAATTCCGCCCACCAGGAGAAATAAAGTCGCTATCAGCCAGAGCGGGCTTTTTACGGGCAGGAAATAATCGCCGGTCAGGAAGAGCAGGTAGGTTAAAATTGCCAGTACAATCAGGCCAATATCCAGCCAGTTTTTTCTTTTTGGTTGACCGGTTTCCGGTTCAGGTCGGCTGAAAGACATTATTTGCTCACCTTGATTTGGCCCAGGGTAATGGCATTAGTTCCATTGGTCAGAGGCAGCGGCGTGAACTTGCCGTCCGGCAGATAAAGCCCCATCACCACATTGTAATCGCCAGGCGGCAGGTCGGACGGTAAGGCCAGATTGGGCGTATCTGTGACAATTTCGCCAGTCTTCCAGCGACCGGTCGGATAGATTCCCTGCAAAGGCGGCGTGTCCCGGCTTGCCAGGTTCTGGTCTGGCTTGCCAACGGGCTGGAGATGGATAAAGACCACGTAATCCTGGTCCGGCGCGGCAAGCACCTGCCAGTAAATACTTAACCCGATTACTTCGCCCGGTTTAAAGACCGGCCAGGCCTGGTTTTCCTTGACCTGACCGGGCGGTGGCAGGTATACCCGGCTTTCGCCTTCAAGTTTTCCGGCGTTCAAGCCCAGCAGCCGCAGTTTGTCGCCAAAATCAACTCCTACCGGATGCTCTAATTTCAAGGTCTGGGCCAAAACGCCGGTCTTGATGACCGTAAAGGCTGGACCGGGCCGCTCGACCGCTTTGGTTTCAAATTCCTGGACGATATTGGCCGGTTGGAGCAATTCGGGGTAACTGCCCGACGAGTTGGCTCCATACACCCGGTCCCGGTTGATTGCCAGGTACTGGATGCCTCTCTGGCGGTAATATTCCAACGGGAAATCGTTCACGCCCTGCTCGGCTATGCGGGTCAGCAGATTGGGGTAGCCGCCCCACTGCTGAGACCGCATCTCGACCATTTTCAACGGCCCCGGCCCGGCCTGGCTTTTCAGCCAATCTTCCACCCGGCTGTAGCTAAAAGGCTG
>JAYSYV010001052.1:0-11797 GCA_043727245.1 Chloroflexota bacterium
ACTCCAGTCGCACCGGACTTTTCAATGTTGCAGGCGGCGGCGGCGTTGGCAAAGCGGGCTGAAGCAATCGGGTCGCCGGATTTACGCAAATGCAGCAAAAAGGCCGTAGCGTAAACGTCACCGGCCCCGGTCGGTTCGATTTCCTGGGCCGGGTAGGCCGGTACGCGAGTAACCTGCCCGGACTGGAAAATGGTGCTGCCTTTTGGACCCTGAGTTAAGGCCACTAACGGGCAAAATGCAATGAACTCCTGCAATATTTCCTGGCCGCGCGGGGTTTTTGGTAAATCTTCGGTGCTAAGGACCAGCGCCGACAGGTGCGGTAAAAGCTGTTTGGCCCAGGGCCATTCACTCGGCTGGACCCGACCGTTGTTTTGCCATTCGCGCATGAAACCCTGGGGTGTCAGGCCGATGATTGCGCCCGGAAAAAGTTTAACCAGGCCGGGATCACATTCCTGGGCCACCGGCCCTAAATGAACTATTTCGATGCCGCCCGCCTCGCCTCGCCATTCCTCTGGCACATCGTTTTCTCGGATGACCGGGGCAACCGCCCGGACGAATTGTTCGCGGCCCCAGGGCTGGTAGATATTTTCAAAGATAGTGGCGACTTTGGTTTCCGGTCCGCGAATATCAATACCGTGATAAAGCGGCAGTACGCGTATTTCGTGGGGAGCGGCGGTAATTATGCCGACACGCTGGCCCAGGTTGCGGGCCGTAATAGAGGCAAAAGTTACCGTGCCACCCGGCACGAAACCTCCGTCCGGCAGCAAATCTTTGGTGATATGCCCGATTGTAACAAAATTAGGGTTCAACAGTCCTCGTCTATGGGCTACTTAAATTCTATAAAAAAGAGTGAGGGACGCTGCTGGTCCCCCACTTCGGTTTCACAATGGGGTCATGTCCGACCTATTTAGGGAAGATAGTTACCTTGCGTTCCTCGCCTTCGCCAAAGCTTTCGCTGCGGATATAGGGGTGATCCAGTAGGGCAATATGGACCAATCGCCGCTCGTGGGCGGGCATCGGTTCCAGGGTAATCGACTGGCGAGTCGCCATCACCTGATCGGCCATGCGGTGAGCCAGGTTGACCAGGTTAGCCTTGCGGCGGGTCCGGTAGCCTTCGACATCAATCATGACCCGGCCCCAGGTGCGGGTCTTTTTGTTCAAGATGAGGTTGAAGACATACTGTAAATCAGTCAGGGCTTCCCCGCGCCGCCCGATTAAAACGCCCAGGTCGCCACCGATGAGGTTAATGGTCACAAGCGGACTCTGGTTATCTTCTTCGCCGTTTTCGTCCGGTTCAGGTGGCATGAACTCAATCTGGGGCCGGGCTTGAATCCGCATCCGGCGCAGCAGGTTTGTAACAACCTCTCGGCCAATATTTGCCAATTCGTTGGCATCAAAGGCTCGTGTGGCTCCGCGAGGCTGGGCAACCGGGGCCGCCCCACCGGGAGGTGGCGCTCCCAGAGGTACGCCAACCGGCGCTACATTTGGCATTGCCGGTGGAATGGGCTGTCCGATAGGTCCGCCCGGACGAGCATTCGGAATAGGTTGCCCGACGGGAGGCTGGCCCTGTGGCCGATAAACCTGCCCCTGCCCAACGGGATTGGGGCCGGGATAAAAGGGTTGGGCTGGCATGGGCGGACGTACCACACTGGGCCGGGTTGTCACCCGCACCAGGGCATCTTCCGCGCCGATACCTAGTACGCCGGGTGTACCGGGCCGAAGTACTTCCACATCAACTTCTTCATAACTGCGGCCTAATCGCTGCAAGGCAATTCGTACCGCTTCATCTACGGTACGAGCCTGAACTTCAACGCTTTGCATGGGTAAAATTCATCCTTCTGAAATGCGGGCCGGTGTAGTTAATTAGCCCTGATTCCCCTTTGAATCCGGGGCAGAATTGGCCCTTTATCCCCAATTCCGCCCCGGCCTCCTTCCAAAACCGCACTACTTCTTCTTGGTCCCTTTAGTCTGGCTCAGGTTACTCGTATTACCTGATTTAGTCTGGTTCAGGTTAGTTGTACTGGTGCTGCTGGTGGCGGGTCCGACTGTGCCGCTCTTTTTCGGAGGGCGACGGTTCAGGTTCTGGTAAGCTTGCCGAATAGAATCTTCCTGTTTGGCGGCTCTCGTTTCGGTCAAACGGCCCGGTGGCTCGGCGCTTTTAATTATCCCACCATTTCTGGAATTGGCGCTGGATTTGCGGCCAAAGTTATTAGCGGGCGTTTGGTCTACCAGGGTAGTCGTTTCCGCCCGGTCTGCGCTGGCATCGGCGGCAGCCCCGGTTGTGCCGGTTTGTTTGGCCTTTTCTTCCTGCAACTTCTGAGAACTTTCGGCCAGACGAGCCATCAGGCCCGGTTTAGCCGGTTTGTCGTTGGGGTCGCGTTTCTTCAGGTTAATTTTGGGTAGTACCTTGACTGGCAAGAAGCTCAGGCCCGGAATGTCACTCAACGAGCCAAACCCGGTAATAAAGTATTGCTGCACGGCGCTGAAGATACTGGTTGTAACCCAGTAAACCACCGGGCCGGTCGGGAAGTTGAGGGCGGTAAACCCGAAAATCAAAGGCATCCACTGCATGATGCTGTTCATGCGTTTCTGCTGCTCGTCCGCTCCACCGCCTTTAGGCATAGTCATGCGCTGAGTCAGGAATTGGAACAGTACCATCAAAACAGGCAAAATGTAGAAGGGGTCGGGCTTAGTCAAATCGTGGAACCAGAACAAGCCTTGATTGGCAAGCTGGGCATCATTAGCGGCAGCAATTGATCCGGGAGCAAAAATACCCCAGCCGTGTTGAATCAATTGTAGACCGGGGTCGGTCGTACCGATAGAACGGGTAACAGCGGCGTAGACCGCGAAGAAGATCGGAATCTGGATGACAATTGGCAGACAGCCCGCCGCCGGGTTGACGCTATATTCACTGTAGAGCGCCATGATTTCGGCTTGCTTTTTCTGGGACTTTTCAGGAGCCAGACGTTCGCCAGCTTTGGTCTTATAGCGTTCGTTGATTTCTTTAATAAGGGGTTGCAGTTGTTGCATAGCGCGGGAACTGCGTACCGATTTTAAGGTCAGAGGCAGTAACAACAGGCGGATAGCAATAGTGAACAGGATAATACCAATAGCAGTATTACCGCCGCCTATTGTCGCGAAAAATTTTATAATTCCTGCCAACCCACCTACGATGGCATCTATAAATTGGCCCACTAAGTACTGCCTCCTTGTATCAGTTGTCAGTCACCGGTAATTGGTTTTAGATAATACGCCCAACTAGCCGGTTTAGTTTCTTCTTGCTTAACTTCTGACCACTGAATATCAAATCCTTGTTTAGCTGGTTCTTCTTGCGTTAGAGCGGGTCTACGGAACCGGGTCATAACCTCCCGGATGAAAGGGCTGACACCGGGCAATCCTCTTGATGGCTAACCAGCTACCCTTCAGGCCGCCATATTTTTGAATGGCCTCGTACCCGTAGTGAGAACAGGTTGGGTAAAAGCGGCAGGTATTGGCCGGTAACAGGCGAGCAAAGGTCATCTGGTACAATTTTATTAAGCCAAGCAAAGCATACTTCATAACTTTTTCGGTAAACCTTGAACGTTTTACGTCCAAAGTGAGAAAGCCTCTTACCGTTATTTTCTAATCTTATTCGACATTAGCCGTTCAAAGTTTAGGCCGCGCTTGATTTATCCTCTTTACGTTTTAGGTTTAACGTTCAAAGTTTTACGTGGCCGTTGTCCAACCTGCGGCGGAACAAATTCAATCAATTTGGCCCGCCGTAGCAAGCTATCTACGGTCTGGTCAACCATCCAAAAATCGGTTTCTTCGGTCAGGTTGTTGCGGGCAATCCAGACCAGATCGAAACCTTTTCTCAGGCCGGAATGCCTTACTCGCACAGCCTCACGCAATTCGCGTTTCAGCCGGTTGCGGGTATGGGCCTTGCCCAGCCGTTTGCCGACCGAAAAACCACAGCGAGTGATCTCCAATCCATTCGGGGCCGCTACCAGAACCACTAATGGGTGCGCCCAGGATTTGCCTCTGGCGCGAGTTTGTTGGAACTGGTGGCCTTTAGTCAGGCTGTAAATCCGCTTCATCAGCCCTATTATATACTAGACCATCTAAATAAGAAAATGTCTAAAGCCTTTAGATGGTCGGATTAGTGAATACAATAAAAAAGCGAGCTAATGGCCCGCTTCTTTTCAGTTACTAAAAGTCAGTTATTACTCCTCGCTCGGTAGTCTTTATTTACACTCAATCGAGAGATTAAGGCAAATGGCCCGACTGGCCGCTTTGACTGCTGAGTTGAGCCAGGATAACCGGTTTAGCGCGGCTCGCGATGCTCGTGGCTGACTGTCAGCTTCCAGCGGCCCTTGCCCCGGCGTCTTGCCAACACGGCACGTCCGCCGCGGTCGTCCATGCGCGAAAGGAAGCCGTGTTTGCGGCGGCGCGGAATACGTTTAGGTTGCCAGGTTCGTTTGGTCATGTCGCTGAGTTCACCCCCACTTCAATATATTCTTAGAAAAATCAGTTCTTACTTTTCATTACAGGCTTTCCTGGGCGGTAGTTATTGATGCCCGGATGTGGCCCGACCTCACATTATAACCAGAAGACTTGTTCCGATTTGCCGTAGAATTATACCGTTTTTGGGGTGAGTAGTCAAATTATTCATTAATATGTTAATATGGGTTATTCCCAACCAGATTCCTTTAGCCTCTGAGGAGCAACATTGATGTTTGCAACTAAAATCTTTAGCCTTCAACCGGTTCTACGGTTTGACCTTCCAAAAAAAGCTGACCTGGAGAAACTGGCCCGGCAAGGGCTGGCTCAGGCTCATAAAACTCGCCAGGAACTAACTCCGCTCTTGCGGCAAGCCTCCGGCCAAGTCCTGAACCTGGCTTCCAGAGCCACCCGCCAGCTAACCCATCTGGTCGAAACGCAGGTCTGGCCGGTAGTAGAACGCAAGCTGGCCGCGAGAATAACTCCGGCTTCCGCAAACCGGACTGTTTTGGCAGCCGCCCCAAACGCCCCGGCCCAACTGACCCACAAGCTGGGACCGCTGGTGACTGCCCGGCTGGCTTTTCAGCTTTTATGCCTGGCAATCGCCGAGAAAGCCCGTGAGATTACCCACACCGCTGCCCCTAAACCAAAATCACCCTGGCTGATTAGCCGTCAGGACGACCTGATTTATATGATTGGCAGCTCGGCGGTCAGCTACATCTTTATGGCCCTGATTTTTATTTTCAAAGTTAAGCCCCCGACAGTCTTCTGGATTTACGTCCTGTTTTTCGATGGCCCGCATATCTTTGGCACTTTCAGCCGGACCTATGCCGACCCTGAAGAATGGCAAAAACGCCGCAAGCTTTTCCTGGGCAGTTTGCTTTTATTCCTGCCCGGCCCGTTAGCCGTCCGGCTGGGTTTTGGCGAGTATTTCGACATCTTCGCTTACCTGTGGGCCTATTTTCACCTGGTCAAGCAGCATTATGGATTCTCTATCCTGTATAAGAAGAAAAATAACGACCTGGCGAAGATTGATAACTACCTGGATAAAGCCCTGATTTGGACTGGCTTCATCCTGCCTTACGTCAACTTCACCTTTGGGCCGAACTATCCCACTGGCTATAAGAAGGTCAGCACCATGTTACCGGCCTGGACCCCCAAATTGGCGGCGGCGGCTTTCTTCACGACCCTGGCTGCTTATCTTTCCCGGCAGGTCTACAAGCTAGCAACCCACCAACCGATTAATCCACCCAAACAGCTTTTGCTGGTTTCGTCTATAAGTATGCACATGGTAACTTTCAGGCTGCCGTTTGCTAAACTGGGCGGCGGTCTAAACAGCCTGGCCCCGATTGTGGCTATTTTGACGGTCTACCATAATATCCAGTATAACCGCCTGATATGGTTCCACAACCAGAACAAGTATGTCAAAGGGGCTAAAACGGGTCAGAGTTACGGACTGGCCTCAACCCTATCCAAAAACGGCAAGCGGTTTGCACTGGCGGCGTTCCTGTTTGGGGCTTCCTACCGCATTCCGCTGAACAATATGTCGCAGGGACATTGGGGAGTCAGCCCGCAAATGGCCCGCTACATCGGGGCCGGAGGCTGGGGCTTTGCCTTCGTGCATTACTACCTGGACAGCAAAATCTGGCGCGTCCGCCACGATGCCCGCTTGAACAAGGCACTTAAATTCGGCCCGGCAGTAGCCAACTAGGTTTATCTCTTACTGGATAGGTGTTTAGCCCTGGTTGCTATGTTCCACCGGACTGGAGACTCCGCGCCCTTGACGCGGAATGACATGGCAAGGATGAGGCTAACTTGTCAAAATTATTACTGGCTAATCTCGACCGGCTGATTGAAGTTGGAAAAAGTCAGCGCCCAGAAGCCGTTGCCGGGAGCGTTTTCCTTCAGGTATAGCTGGCGCACCAGCCCATCGGACTGACCAATCCATGCGTCTATAGTGGCCTCTTGCTTGCCCAGGTTGTTGAAGGTAAGCTGTCCCACCTGGGCGGCGCTGGCAAGCCCCTGTACGTGGTAGACACTGACATTATTGAGGGTTTCGCTGCCAACTACCTGCAAGTTTCGCAGGTTCCTGAGAACCGGGCCAATCCCGGTTTTGGGGTCCAGCATCGCGACCAGGTTCAAAGTTTCGCTCGGGCCGGAGGTAGACCAACGCCCGGTTATCGGGTCAGTCATCTTCTGTACGCCATTTTGGGCAAATATTTTCACAGTGACATCGGCAAATACAACCTTTAATTTGACCGATGCCTGGTAACTGTCGGGCCTTTTCAGGTCGCCTTCGGCCCGTTTTAGATCGGCCCCGCTCAAGACCACCTTGCCCTGGCGAATTTCCAGGATGAAGTGCAGCGTACTTAAAGTGCTAATGCTATCGGCAGCCCGGTTCATCAGGGAAGTTTCAAAGGATGCAGCCGTAGAACTGGGCTGCGGCGTACCGGTTGGAAAAGGCGTTGAGGTTGGGAACGGAGTGGCAGTCGGAACAGGGGTCGCGGTCGGGATAGGAGTGGCAGTCGGAACAGGTGTATTTGTCGGATAGGGAGTCGCAGTTGGAGTAGGCGTAGAGGTCGGCGCAGGTGTATTTGTCGGATAGGGAGTCGCGGTTGGAGTAGGCGTAGAGGTAGGAGTCGGGGCAAGTACCAGCGGTGTTTCCGGCTGATTAAAAGTCATGACAATCGGGCTGGGCGTGGTGTCTTCCGGTTTCATACTATTAACTTCTACCGAACAGGCCGACATGATTGAACTCGTAAAAAAGGCCACAAAAACCAGGGCTACAAAAACCAACGGCCCGCTCTGCCGTCGAGAGGTTCCCACACCAAACTTCTTATTCAATTATCCCTCTTAACACTTCATTATGCGTTGATTTTTTAGCTACAAGCTAACCAGACCGCCTAATTATACGCTACTTTCGCCTGAAAGTTTCAAACTAATTTGACACCTTTCTCATGGCGGACTTATTATAGTCAAAATGAATCCCTCAAAACTGTTCACTCACAGGCCAGCGTTAGACAAAGGAGAACCTCAATGCTGATGAAAGAGCAAAGTGACAAATTCCCGCGCATGGTAAAGCTAACCCAGCAGCTTTATTCGGCCCCCCTGGGCGATGCCGGTATCGTGGCGGCGGTGGAACGCGAGTTCCAGAAGCTGGCTTTGTCCGGCAAAATCGGGCCGGGTAAGACCGTGGCCCTGGGCGCGGGCAGCCGGGGTGTCGCCTCTATCAACCTGATCATCAAGACGCTGGTGGCCCAGGTAAAAGCCCTTGGCGCGGAAGCTTTCGTCTTTCCGGCGATGGGAAGTCACGGGGGCGGGACCGATGAAGGCCAGAAAGAAGTCCTTGGCACGCTTGGCATAACCGAAGAATATATAGGTTGCCCGATTAAAAGCAGCCTGGCCGTAGTCGAGCTAGGCCAATCGGCCAGCGGTATACCGGTCTACCTGGATAAAAACGCCTCCCAAGCCGATGCTATTATTATTACCAACCGGGTGAAAGCTCATACCAACTTCCGGGGCCACGTGGAAAGTGGCCTGTTTAAGATGCTGGCGATTGGAACCGGCAAGCACACTCAGGCTATGGCAATCCATAAGTATGGCACTAAAGGTTTGCGGGACTATATGCCGGAAGTGGCCCGGACTATTATCCAACGTGCCCCGGTAGTGGCCGGGTTTGCCGTCCTGGAAGATGGCTACCACCAGGCCAGCCGGATAGTCGGTATTCTGGCCGCCGAAATCGAGCCTATCGAGGAACGCTTGCTGGAGGAATCTAAGCGGGTAATGCCCAAACTGCCGGTCAAAGACCTTGATTTGCTGATTATAGAGAAAATCGGCAAGAATATCAGCGGTTCGGGCATGGATACCAACGTGGTAGGCCGGGTCAGGCTGGTAGACTATGATAAATTCCCGGAGCCGGAAATTAAAATTGTCATCGCTCTGGACCTCACCGATGAAACCCACGGCAACGCTACAGGTATGGGGCTAGCCGACCTGATTACGCGCCGCCTGGCCGATAAGATTGACTACCGCTCGACCTATATAAACTGCCTGACCGGCCAGGGACCGCTGCAAGCTTCGATGCCTATTCCGCTGGACAGCGATAGAGAGGCCATCAGGATTGCCCTGGATTACCTGGTGGGGCCGGTTTCGCCCGAAGAAGCACGGGTCATTCGGATTAGAGATACCCTTTCGATGGCCGAGATTGAGGTTTCGGAAGCTTTGCAGCGCGAATTGCAGGGCCGCGATGGCTTCTCTTTTGCAGAGCTAAAGGACATGCAATTTGATAGCGCCGGGACGCTGATTTAGCCCGGTGGCTTTTAAGTTGCTCCCAAATCTATAAAGTTTGTTAAATATGGCCTGAACTTGCCCCGTTCAGGCCATATTTAGCTTGTGTCTAAAAAATAACTAATATATAATTGCCCCAGTCTAACGAATTGCTTTTTAGCAATCGAAAACGGGTTATAATGTACGCTAAATTTCCTATATATGTCAGATTATTTCAGATTATAATAAAATAAATTGATATATAGCTTCCCTTTCGGTACAAAGCCCTTTGAAGGGGAATATCCAAAGCTACCAGGGTCTGGAAAAGGACAGTGCTAATGTTACGCAACATCAAAGTTATTGTTGCTGGGGAAAAGACCGTCGGTAAAACAAGTCTGGTTGAACAATATACCCTCGGAAAATTTAGCGGCCAATATAGTCACAGTCTTGGTCTGAACGTCACAACCCATATCGCAATGGCCGGTAACAGGCCGGTTAAGCTGGAATTGTGGGACATTGCCGGGGAGTATTTCGAGCGAACCGAGTTCTACCGCAACGCCGTGGCCTGTATGCTTGTCTATGACGTTACCAAGGAAAGCACCTTGCAGCAGTTAGCCATCTGGCTAAATGTTTGCCGGAAAACTATTCCTACTGCCCGAATTGTAGTGGTGGGCAACAAGATGGATTTGGGCTATCGTTTTTCAGATAAATATGGACCCTACTTTGCCAAATATGCTAACGCGCCCCATTTCATTGCTTCTGCCTCTACCGGAGAAAATGTAGACCTCATCTTTAACGAATTGGCTAGACTGGCCCTTGATAATCGAGAAAATAGTAGCCCTAACAGGGACGAATAAAGCCTGTGACGTTAAACGTAAAACATTGAACCTGGAGTGTACCGGAAATAAAGTAGCAAAAAACCGTCAAATAATTTAAGATGTTTATATTACCCGGTAACATTAATGGGTGACATTATCCATTCAACGTTTAATGTTTTTCGTTTAACGTGCAACGGAAAGGGAGCAACCGATGTCCGATACCATCTCGGTGATTGCCGGTCAGGTCCAGGCGGCTTTTGCGGCAACTACAGACGGTCAACCGGGAGTGTTTGTAGTGCAAGGCCAGTCCGCCCGAAAGGTTGTCACGGTAGATAGGAGCGGAAGCGGGAACGGGATAGTGGTAGCGGCTTACCTGGGGCCGGATGGCACGCGCCTGGCCTACGCCGTCAGTGATGGTTCCCTGGAACATCTCAGCCTGAAACTGGTTAGTCTGGCCGATGGCCGCAGTGTCGAGTTGCTCAAAGCCGGGTCGGGCGAACTCCTGACCGATTTTATATGGAAGCCGGACGGTTCGGCCCTGGCTTACCTGAAGACTATATCAACCTCGGATGATACTCAGCCCTATACCTGCCAGGTCTGGACAGTCCCGACCGGCGGCGGCACACCGGCCCAGGTTTACGGTGATGATGTCCTGCAACTGCTCGGCTGGTCGCCTGATGGATCAAAAGTTTATTTCTCGCGCCGGGTGGACGACTTCTTTGCCTATTCGGTCAAAGAATTCTCTGGAAATAGACCTGAAGATATTTTGCTGCCGGATAGCTTTGCCGGTGAGCAAGACCTGAACGTGCTGGGCCTGACTTACGCCCAGGGTAGCGGGCAAAGTCGCCTGGCCTACGCCTTAAACGCCTCGCCCTATCTCCAGAATAGCCCTTCGACCCCTGTAATGGTCCTAGATGCCGCCACCGGCAGCCCGTTAACCCAGTTTCGGGCGCAGGGCGCAGCTACCAATTTTTGCTTCTCACCCGACCTTTCCCGCCTGGCTTATACCGCTTTGAATTTCCCGGATGGCTCAGTAACTGCTTTAAACGATCAGGCCAACCAGGCTACTACCAGCGCGGTGCAAATCTACCAGTTAAACGGTCAGACCAGCCAGACTGTTTTGCCGTCTAAAGCCGGGACCGGTCAGTATACGGTGTTGGCCTGGGCCTCCGATAGCAGCGGTCTTTTTGTGAGCAGCGGTGACGGTTCGGTCCAGTTTGTGAATCTTAGCGGCGGCACAACTACCCTTGTCCCGGCCAGCCCTGGCGCAAATCCCGGCATATCGGTCGGTGGCGACAGCGGCACGAGCGTCTTTTCAATTACCGGCGCGGTGGTCAACCTGGATGTGCCTTACATTCACCAGCTTAAAATGGTCCCGCCTAACTTTGACGGGAATTGGGCCTGTGGTCCAGCGGTGGCCTCGATGATTGCGGCCTATTATAAGAAATTGGCTCCGCGTAGCGATACTTTCCAGGGGAACTTTACCCAATACGGCTGGTACATCTCCAATATTTTCACCAGTCTGGCGACCGGCTACACTTTCAATCGCTATGAGAAAGACCCTAAACGCCGCCCCACTCCCGGCGCTTATGGTCACACCGTCCAGGGCAACCTGGCCTATGCCTGGCGGTTAGTTGATTATTTCACCCGGCTTGGCTTGCATTCGACCTTCCGGGGCAACGTTTCAGCCAGCCTGGTCAAGAGCTACCTGAGCGCCGGGAAGCCAGTTTTGCTCAGTACCAATATCAATGGTTTCGGCCATATCGTGGTCGCCAAGGGCTTTACCCTGGATGGCCGGATTATCGTCAACGACCCCTACTGGGCTAAACCGGGCGCGGGTGAAATTATCTATGCCTGGTGGCAATTTCGCGGTACGCCCTGGATGGTCACGCTGGAAGACGCGCCGCCTTCGTCTGATGGTTCTTCCTCGCCTTCCACTTCAGCCCAACCGGCAACACTTGATGTTGGCAGCGGCAATTCCTCCCTGTCGGACCGTTTCAAAGAGGCGTATAGCCGGAACGGCGGCGCGAACAATATCGGCAAACCCACCGGCCAGGTTATCAACGACAACCGGCGCTGGGTCCAGAATTTCCAGGACGGCCCCAGGGGCGAAGGGCTTATCCTGGTTGATGAACGTTTCGACCGGCCCAACGACCAGCCGCTCCCAACTCTGCAACCGGCTTTCGCGGTGTTTGGACCGTTCCTCAAGACCTGGCAGGATACATATGGAGGCA
>JAYSYV010001053.1:0-11797 GCA_043727245.1 Chloroflexota bacterium
ATAAATTTCTCCGCCGCAAGCAGCGGAGTATTTTAAGCGGATTACTCTCACAAGGATACGCCGCAAGCAGCGGGGAATTCAACCCTGAGAGATTAAAAAACAAGCCTTATTTAGCCCAAAAGTACTGGTATACCCGGACCTTTGTTCTATGGAACCTGGTTTGCTAATAGTTAATAATAGTAATCAGATACTCTTAACTAAAAGCGTTTAGGATAGCTGATAGAAAATTTAATATAGTTCAAACTATTTTAGTAACCAGATTAAGGACACTTACATTTCTTTAATCTCACATCTATTAAGTGACAATTAAGGCTAGATTAAGCGGAAAAAAATCCCAGGCTGCTATACTGAACTTATCAAGCGAAAGATTAAGTCTTAAATACACAGTTTAAGAGCCTGGAAGTCTGAATAATTCATTGACTTTTGGAACCGAAGGAGCCAAGCTCGTGTCTTCACGTCAATACTCGTCTTTTTTGTTACGATTTTGGCTCGTAAATGACACGGTCCCCGGTCAAACTTCTTATGATGCCGGTTCTTCGCTGGTCTTACAACTGCAACACCTCCAAACAGGCACAACCTGGCGGTTGAACAGCCTGGAAGAATTAAACTCACTTTTGGGAAATGCTATCGAGAAATCCGAAGTACTTTTACCGGGCGGAACCGCCGAGGGGAAAAGCTTACCCGTAGTGACACATCTGGATACTGAAGTCGAATGAGTATTTCGTTAAACAATACTAATTTTGAGCATCTTCTCTCTGAGCTAAGACGCATAACTACTAAAGTCGCGATGCGCGTCGAAGAAATGCGGGCGACTGCCGGAAACGATGAAGACGAATTCCGGGGTCTGTACGTTTCAGAAGAAGAAGTCAACCAGCTATTGGCCGACCCGGATTTGTTCCAGGGTAATGTTGCCTTATTGGCCCATCCCCAACTTACTTCAAACGAAGCGGGTCCGGTTTCCCGCTTGAGCCGCTTGCAAAGTGTCTTTGGTCTTTCTTCTTTCGAGCGCGATGTGGTGCTGATTGCCCTGGCCCCCGAACTGGAACTTCGCTTTGAGAAGCTTTACGCCTATTTGCAGGATGATGTTACCAAGCGAAGACCCAGCGTAGACATGACTTTGCGTTTGCTTTGTCCTGGTCTGGCCTCGCAGGTAGCAGCCCGGCGCAGCTTCGATACGGAGGGACCGTTACTCAAATACCGGCTGATTGAATTTGCCGATGACAACCAGAATCGCCAGGCTTCCCTGTTGGGCCGCTCAATAAAGCTGGATGAAGGGATAGTTTCTTATCTGTTGGGTGAGGACCGCCTGGACGCACGGTTGCGACATCTGGTTAATTTCGAGCAGGAATACGATGAATGGACCGGCCTGGCTGAGTATGAGGATCAGGTGGAGCGGCTGGTAGAACTGGCCCGCGAAGGTTACGTCGGTTTTCTGCTTGGGCAGGACGATTCCAGTAAGTTGCACCTGGCTAACAGCGTATGCCAGAGTTTGCATATTCAGATAGTTAAAATGGAGGCCACTGTCCTACCGGGCCTGGCTAAAGCTGAACCGCTGCTGCGCCTGCTTGAACGTGAATGTCTCTTGCGCGGGGCGGCCCTGTATCTGAATTCTTTTGAAGTTTTATTAAAAGAAGAAGCGCCCAATCTGGAAGCTTTACGGCAAATAATCCAGGTTTTGCAGGGGCTAAATGGTATAAGTTTTATTTCCAGCGACCAGGCAATGGCTCCTTTGCCGGTCCATCTGGGACGGCGCGAGTTTTATCTCCAGCTAAACATGCCGGGCTACAGCGAACGCCAGCAGATCTGGGAGAAACAGCTTGGGTCCGAAGCGATGGGCCTGGACCTGGAAGGACTTTCCAGCCGGTTTAAGTTAAGCCGGGGCCAGATTGTTGCTGCCGCTGCGACCGCCCGGAACGCGGCGGCCTGGCGAGGTGAAACTGCCCCCAGCCTGGCCGATCTCGAAGCGGCCTGTCGGCGGCATTCTACCACGCGCCTCAGCAACCTGGCTCGCAAAATTAAGCCTCTCTATCGCTGGGAGGATATTGTATTGCCTGCCGACCCGGCCCAGATGCTCAAGGAAATTGTACGGCAGGTCCGCAACCGCTCCCTGGTTTACGAAAAGTGGGGCTTCGATGGCAAGCTATCCTATGGCAAAGGCTTAAATATTATTTTCGCCGGACCCAGTGGAACCGGTAAAACCATGTCGGCGGAAATTATCGCCGGTGAGTTACAAATGGACCTGTACAAGATTGACCTGTCCAATATGGTCAGCAAGTATATCGGTGAAACCGAAAAGAACCTGGAACGAATCTTTAACGAAGCGGGCGAAAGTAATGCCATCCTGTTCTTCGATGAGGCCGACTCGCTTTTTGGCAAACGCAGTGAGGTAAAAGATGCTCACGACCGCTATGCCAATATCGAAACGGGCTACCTCTTGCAGAAAATGGAAGAGTACGATGGCATTGTTATCCTGGCGACCAACTTACGTAAGAACCTGGATGAGGCCTTTATCCGGCGTATGCAATTCATGATTGAGTATCCCTTCCCGGAGGAAGAAGACCGGATGCAAATCTGGCAGCGCAGTTTCCCACGCGGTGTTCCGATGGGAGATACGGTAGATTTGCGGTTTATGGCCCGGCAGTTCAAAATCTCCGGTGGTAATATTAAAAATATCACCCTGGCGGCGGCTTTTTTAGCGGCAGGAGATGCCGAACAGCCCACCGATGCTAAAGTGGAAATGCAGCATCTGATTAGAGCGACTCGTCGGGAGTTCCAGAAAATGGGTAAGCTCTGCACGGTAAGTGATTTCGGTCGTTATTTTACTATGTTAACGGATGTATAGCCCGGTAGGGCAGTATTTATTTAGTCCAAGCCTTATTTAATCTGCAACCGTTTGTTGCACCAACGAAACAAAAAGCGAGGTAGATAATGTCTGCAAATGGTATGAGAGATTTTCAAGACGAGCGAGTTGCTCAGGCTCGGGAGACTGAAGAAGCAAGCCCTGAAAGCGATGCCGCTCCGGTTATTTCCCCTTCACAGGCCGGAGTTCTTTTAAAAAGCCCTATGAATAAAGTTCAGCGCCAGGCCATCATTCAATCAGTCGGGCAGCATTTTGGTAACCGCCAGGTGCAGCGGTTGGTCAGTCAGTCCCAGCGGTCTTCCTCAGCCGGGCCGGAAGGTGGTCCGCTGGAAGGCGAGTTAATTTCCCGGATTCAGTCTGAACGCTCGAACGGACAGCCCATGGATACCAGTGTCCGCCGGGAAGTAGAAGGCACTCTAGGACATGACCTATCGCCGGTCCGGGTTCACTCAGGTGAAGTGGCCTCCGATTTGAGCAGCCAGATGGGCGCTAAAGCCTTTACGACTGGGCGGGATATTTTCCTGGGCGAAGGCGCTTCGGCCAGCGATACGGCCCTGATTACGCACGAGGCAACCCATACTGTCCAGCAGGGGATGAGCGAAGATGCCCCTAGCTCGATTGGCGCGGCCAATACCGAACACGAACACGCCGCCGAACATAATGCCGCCCAGGGGGCATCGGCGGAGGCCGGAGTCCAGCGTATGGGTGAGGAGGAAGAAGAAGGTGTCGCACGGATGATTGATAACTCCATCCAGCGTGAGGGCGAAGAAGAAGAAGAAGAAGGCGTGCAGCGCAGTTTGGAAGATTCGGTCCAGCGTGAGGGCGAAGAAGAAGAAGAAGAATAAGGCACTGAGTAGTTGTACCACGATTAATGTCCAGTTGTTTAATAATTACGTTCGTAATGTAATTGTTAATGTTAATTTGATATTATAGTTGAAACTAAGTGTTAGTGTAGGTGAGATCGCTGCGGCCCTTGCAAAAGGGCTACGCAGTGGGGGAATCCTACTAATCTTCTTGAACTTCATCAGTTTATTTAATTAAGTTGAAAAGTTGCCTGCTTGACCGGTTAAATATTTAACTTTTACAGGTATAGGCCGTTGCCGAAGTAAGCGGGCAAATTATCCTTAGATTTGCCGGTGGAGTGAACCGGTTCATCTTTATCAAATGGCTATTTTGGCGAAATCAGCGCCCTGGATGAATGAGAACAACTAATGATTGAAGCCCTTGACGAGACAATCAAGCAATTTCTGATCCAGAAAACGCCTCTGAACCAGGCCGAAGTGGATATTAGCTTTGATGTGCCTAACAAAGATTGGAGCGGCTCTATTTCAAAGCCGACCATCAACATTTATTTTTACGACATCCGGGAGAACCTCAATTACAGCACCAGTCAAAGTGATTGGGTGCTTGAGCGGGATGCCAATGGCCGGATGACCAAGAGCAAAAAAGGCACACGCTACGACCTTTCATATCTTATTACGGCCTGGACCATAAATGTAGAAGATGAACACCGCTTGTTGTGGTACATCTTGTCTACCCTTTCCCGGCATGATCATCTCCCGGCAGATATTTTGGAAAAACCCCTGGATGAACAACCCTACCCCTTGCATACGAAAGTAGCCCATCCTGAAGGTATTTTGCGTAATGTGGCTGATGTATGGACTGCCCTGGATAACCAGTTAAAGCCGGTTTTGCCTTATGTTATCACGCTCTATCTCGACCCGATGGTTTCCTGGGATGTGCAGCCGGTTCGCAGCAAATTTATCCGTATGGCCCCGCCGCTGGATACCCTTAAGGCCCAACAGGATTATCTACAGGAAGCCAGAGCATCCAAAAACGATAATGGAATTTCGGTTTTCAATCAGATTGGCGGTTATATTACTGATGCTACCGAAACTGGCCGTCCGATCCGCGCTGAAGTTATCCTACTTGAGCAAGGACTTAATACTCGAACTGATGCCGCCGGTCGCTTTAGTTTTTCCAATCTGGTAGAACGGCCCCGGTACACTTTTATCGTCGTGGCTCCGGGCTATGTTACGGCACGTCACGAAGTGACGATACCCGCGACATCATACGACATAGCCTTACAACCGGAGGCTGCCGTACTGACTTCCTAGCCCCTGGGGGCGTGGATTGAGAGATAGTGTAAGGCCAACTATCTCCTTACCTGGCATAAAAGCCGGGTGATCCGCCTATCAATGAAATATATCAAGCTCTCTTAGTCTGAGTTTATCAAAGTTTGCTTATTGGTTGTTGAATTTAAAGCCTGAATTTGAAGGAGAAGTTTATGCCACAGTATCTTTCCCCTGGTGTTTATGTCGAAGAAGTAGACCGAGGGAGTAAACCTATAGAAGGTGTAGGTACTTCTGTCGCTGCTTTTGTCGGCTTCACCGAAAAGGGGCCGCGAGAAGCCCAGTTAGTAACCAACTGGGAACAATTTCGCACCGTTTACGGGGGGTTCATTGAAGGCGCTTTCCTGCCTACCTCTGTATATGGTTATTTCCTCAATGGCGGTACTCGCGCTTACATTATGCGGGTAGCTCCGGCGATCCAGCTTCCCCAGGGTAATCCCAACAAAAATTCCCTGGAAGTAACTCCTCTGCTGTCAGCCGGGGAAGAGCCGGTTTCGGTTAAAATCGACAATAGCGCAACAGCCGGTCGTTACAAACTGACTGTATCACAGGGCGATGTTAGCGAAACGTTTGACGATTTGAGCAGCGACAAGAAAGACCCGGCTACTCGCTACGTCGAAAATATCGTTAATGACGCTACCAAAGGCTCTAAACTCATCCGGGTTTACGATGCCAGCGGCAACCGCGACCTGCCGGAACTTCGCGCTCCCAAGGCCGGTTCTTACAGCTTTGCGGCTGACAGCAAGCCTGCCGCCGAACTGCCTCCGCCAGCCCTGCGGCTGAATTCCCGCACCGGAGCCGACCAGGCTGCCGTGGAAATTCGCCAGGCTCCTGGTGTTACCAAGCCCATCCAGGTAGAAGTGCTGGATGTAGCCGGTAAGGACGATCTTTTCAAGCTGGTCTTCAAGGCCGGTGACGAGACTGAAACCCACGATGTCAGCTTTGCTAAAGGCGCTGCGAACCTTGAAACTCTCATCAACGGTGGCAGAACTGCTTCCAAGTTGGTGCGGGTGAAAGACCTGGACGAAGGCAGCAAAGCCAGCCCAGCCGACCGCCGCCCTGCCGCCAGCAAGCATGAGCTGGCCGGTATCAGCGCCGCCCCGGCTGCCTCCAAAGGCAAAGTCCAGTTAAGTTCAGCCGACCTGACCGGCGACTCGGTTGCGCGAACCGGTGTCGGCGGATTGGAAGCCCTGGATGATGTCACGATGGTCATTATGCCCGACCTGATGAGCCTCTATCTTAGCGGCGCGATTGACCTCAAGGGTGTCCAGGTCGCCCAGACCGCGATGATGAACCACTGCGAAGCCATGAAGAACCGGGTCGCCATTCTGGATGCTCCGCCGGACATGAATCCGCAGCAAATCCGCAACTGGCGTATGAACGAAGCCAATTACGACAGCAAATATGCTGCCCTCTACTACCCCTGGATTGAGATTGATAATCCGAACCAGAAGGGCAAGACTATGTTCTCGCCTCCGGGCGGTCACCTGGCCGGTATCTGGGCCCGTAACGATGCCGAGCGGGGCGTGCATAAAGCTCCCGCCAACGAAATCGTGCGCGGCGCGGTCGGATTGGAACGGCAGATTACTATGGGTGAGCAAGATGGCTTGAACCCGAACGGCGTCAACTGTATTCGCTCTTTCCCAGGGCGGGGTATCCGGGTGTGGGGCGCTCGCACGCTTTCGAGCGATGCAAGCTGGCGCTACATCAACGTTCGCCGTCTGTTCAACTTCGTCGAAGCTTCCATCAAGAACGGCACGCAGTGGATTGTCTTTGAACCGAACGATCAAGACCTGTGGGCGAAAATCCGGCGTGATATTAACGCCTTCCTCTACTCGATTTATCTGAGCGGGGCGTTCTTCGGCGCTTCACCGGACGTGGCTTATTTCGTCAAATGCGACGCTGAAGTCAATCCGCCTGAAACGATTGACCAGGGTATCGTCGTTACCGAAATCGGCTTTTGCCCGGTCAAACCGGCCGAGTTCGTAGTCTTCCGCATCGGCCAGATGGCGGCAGGCGGCGCTTAGTAGAATTTGTTCGGCCTGGCGAGTTGAGTTAAATCTGAACTCGCCGGGTCAGTTCACAAGTTAGTTTTGAAGGAGATATGCCATGCCAGGATTAAGTAAAAGTCTTGATCCCCTAATTAGTAATAGGTTCTTCCTGGACCTGGGCAGCGATGTCGGAATTGCGGCTATTCAGGAAGTTTCCGGCCTTGATTTGGAAACTGATGTTTCGGAAACGATTGCGACTCTTAAAAGTGGTAAATTGGTAGCAATCAAGACACCGGGCGCTACTCCACTAAAGCCAGGTAAGCTTACCCTGAAATATATTACTTTCAAGGATGACCCGGCGGCTAAATGGCGGGCCAGCGTGATCGCGGGGAAAATGGCCGATGCACGGAAAAACATTTCGCTGATTCTTTATGATTTACTCGGCACAGAAACGATGCGGTTTAACTTCGCTGAAGCCTGGCCTTCCAAAAGGGCTTTTTCAAACTTCAGCACCAAGAGTAACGAGCCGGTCACTGTAACTCTGACCATCGAACACTGTGGTGTTAAGGTTACTGGTTACAATTCTTAAGTCTTTTTCGATTACTAACTGTGAAACGGGTTGTTAAACCTTCCCTGAGGATGATGCTCCAGGTTAGAGTACAAGTTTGAAGTTACCTGGCCCTTTAGTCCGGCGGTCATCCGTGTTACAATTAGGTGATAGTTCATATATTTCCGGAGGTGAAAAGATATGCCAGCAACGGTTGGAGATGCAATTGTAGCTAACCGGTTTTTCCTTGAGTTTGGAGGCCACCAGGTCACTACCCTGACTGAGGTTTCCGGCATTGAAGATGAGAGTGATGTCCTCGAGACCACCCAGATGATGGCAAAAGGGGGTTTTCTCGCCAAGAAGTCGCTGGGAGCTTTGCCGCTAAAAGGCGGTAAATTAACTTTGAAGTACCCTGCTATCAAAGAAGACCCTATTAAAAAGTGGTACGATGATATTGTAGGGCAAAAAGTCGCTACTGCCCGGACCAACATTACTCTTAGTGTGTATGATTATGACGGGTCGGTGGTGCTAGCCTTTGAATTTACGGCGGCATGGCCTTCTAAGTATTCTTTTAGTTCACTTAGCGTCAAGGGCAACGATGCGGTAAGTATAACCGTTACCATTGAGCATACCGGTATGAATATCAAGGGGTATAACTCCTAGAGCATTCGATTACCGGTTCAGCAAACGGACTAATAAGAGTTCTCAATGGACATTTGTAACAGCGACTTTAATCGTCTGGCTTTGGCTAAAACGGTTAAAGTCATTGCTACGCTAAGGAACCTAAAATAAGGAGCGCCTTCGATGGCAGGTTTGCAGACCGAGTACGAGTTTATTTTGCCCAAAGGTTTCGTGGATGGTGAGGGGAATCTTCATCGCAAAGGGGTTATGCGTCTGGCGACCGCGATGGATGAAATTGTCCCTTTGCGCGACCCACGGGTCCGAGGGAACCAGGCTTACCTGACCATTCTGTTGTTATCCAGAGTTGTAACCGGGCTGGGAACGCTTAGCGACTCAGAAGTTTCCACCGGCGTTATTGAACACCTGTTTGCTAGCGACCTGGGCTATTTACAGGCGATGTACAACCGGGTCAATTCCAGTAATATGGATGATACGATTTGTCCTACCTGTGGCCGCCCCATGGAGTCTGATAACGAACAGGAGGGCGCTCATTCTGTGGGAGTGGGGGGATAGCAAGCTACCCTTCGGAGCAACTTACCGAAGAGGTAGCCTATATTGCATACTATTTTCACTGGCCTCTTGAACAAATCTTAAACCTTGAACACGCCCAGAGGCGAGAATGGGTTGAAGAAATTAGCCGGATTAACGAACGGTTAAGCCAGACTGATAACTAAACCAAACTGAGTAGGGAGATTTCACCAATGACTATGACATCCTCAGCCGATGGCACTTCTACCATAACAACACCGGATTATTATTCCTCCAATTGTTTCTGGGTAGAGTTGGATGGGATTATTCAGGCTTATTTTATGGAGTGTACCGGCCTGAGTGTGTCCACCGAAACTTATAAAGTCAAAGAGGGTGGCCTCAACACCCATGTTCATCATCTTCCCGACCGCTCGAATTTCAGTAACATCACCTTGAAAGCCGGTTATACCCTTTCTGATAATTTGTGGAAATGGTATAAAAATACGGCTATGGGTACTGTTTCCAAGCAGAATGTTACGATTATTCTCTATGATGCTGTCGGTAATGTCACAAAAAGATGGTTACTAACCGGGGCTTACCCAATAAAATGGACCGGGCCAAGCTTGAGTGCAAAAGCAAATGAGACAATGACCGAAAGTATCGAATTGGTTTACGACTTTTTCCAGTCAGGTGCCAGTTAGTTCATTAACTTTTGGTTTAGTGCTGTTCAAAGTATTTTGTAATTAATGTTCGAGTTCAGGCAGAAATAAAGGCAGATAAGCATGGCCCGGCAGAAAAAAGATACTTCAACTTCAATTCTTCGACGAGTTTTAGATCGGACCCCGCTCCGCCCTGCCCATTTAGACGGTTTCGGGTCAACGGCAGCTACCAGCCCGGCGCAATTTGCCGCTCGCTATTTCGAGCGAAATTCCGGTACAATCCGGCGCTGTATGAGCATCGGCGGGGAAAACAGCCCGGTCCATAGGCCCATAGGCCGCAATATTGTGGCCCGTTATACCTCTTTCAACCAAACTTTTGGCCCGATTCAACGCGCTCTCCGACCTCAACCGGAACGCCAGACGCGCAAGCGACCCCAACCGGAACGCCAGACGCGCAAGCGACCCCAATTTGAAGAGAGTGATAATTATGACGGCTTTGAGACGGAAGACTCCAGCAGTTTTGATTATGCCCAGGAACCGAACTATTTTGACCAGTCTGAACAGGTCTACGCCCAGTCCAATTATGACGTAACCAGTCCGGCCCCAATGCTCTGGGAAAGTCCCTTAAATTCAACGCCGCAGCCGGTAGCCCAGCGTTTGGACTTTCAACCGGCTAACCTGCGCTATCTAACCAATCCCGAACGCCAGCTAGAACCAGCTTATCGCCCCGTATATACTGAAGCGGCGGTTGAGCGGCCTTTCCAACCGGAAGTTTCCCCTACTCCTTCTTTCCAGGTTCCTGCTTCGCCAGTGCCAACGAGCTATGCTCAAAAAGGCGATTTCACTGAGCCAGCAAACTTTACTCAATCAAATGCTTTCGCTGAATCTACCCGCCCGGAATTGGCTCAGTCTTCGGATTACACCAATATTGTCGAGCGGGCAACCACTCCTCGCAATGCCGAGCCTACTTTTACCCCGGTATATGCCCCGGTTTATCGTCCTATGGTGCAGCCAGCGTTAAGCCGCGCCCTTCAACGGACGGTTGACGCGACCGTAGAGCAACCGGGCGCTGGAAATCTGGGAGCCAGTCCGGCGGCTGTTACGCGCCGTCTGGCCTTACCTAATACGATAGCGCGTTACCGGGCGCTCAAACAGGCGACCGATAAAGTCTTGCTGGGTGAACAGCCCGCAACACCTACCTGGGAGGCCGAAACCAGCCAGTATTTAGAACCAATTCAACCGCAATTCAACCAGCCTGGCATCCAAAGAGTATCCCAGGAAGCTACAAGCTTGCTGGAAGTTCAAAGAATCCAGGAAGCTACAAGCTTGCTGGAAGTTCAAAGAATCCGGGAAGAAACCAGGGCGCTACTGGAAGCTCGCCAACCTGTTGAGAACCAGGGACCAGTTAGCCAGGCCGGACAATTTATTGAGGGCCAAAGAGTAGCCCCGGTTAGCGCTAAACCTGCCGATGTTAAAAGTGCCAGGGAGTCCATTACTCCTCCTGCGCCTGAAACGACTGGCTTACATCTAATCGAAAACCGGCAAGCCCAGGAAAACCAGGGCTTAATCACGCAACCAGGCCGTCTTTCGGCAAGTGAAACCCAGGCTACTGTAGCCCAATTAAGCCGTACCAGCCCGGTTTCAGGTCGCCAGGAAATGCTATCCGGCGAACCAACTTATTTACCGAGCGAAGCAGTTATCCAAAGAAATTACCAGCCGACTGTTGCGCCAGGACGAGTGGCGGTCGGGTTTAACCGCTCTGAAGTAATTCCGGCCCTTTTCGACTCGGCCATACCAGTCTCTTTGCTAAATAATACTTCTCTGCCGGGCGAAATTTACCCGGAAGTACAGCGGTTAGGCGGAAATAGACTCAATGCGCCGCTCACGACTATGGCCTGGGCTAATAATCTGGCGGCTTTACGCAACAATCCGGGTGTAGCAGCCGGTCCAGCGGCGCTTGCTCGGCAGCTCGGTGACGCAGAAAATAGCGGAGTGGATGCCTGGATTACAGGCAGTGGGGCTGGCGTTTATGCCGCCCAACGCCGAGTGCGCCGGAACGAGGTGGTGGCCGCTGAAACCCAGGATCGGATTTTCTCGCTCTCTGAAAATATTAGCACGGTGGCAGATTTTCAGCCTCAATTAGTAAAATCTATGGCGCTGGAAGAAGTTGCGCCACTACCGCTCACTCGCAGTCAGGCGGTTTCACTGGTTCCTTCACCTGCCGCCCCGGTTATCTCGGAAGTGGTGGCCGGGCGCGATACTTCCTTTAATCCTACCTCCGACGCTAGTGTCAGGCGGGTTCTTGACACCACTGTTATTAATTCTGATTTTGCATTCGCGCCTGAGCGACCGGCCCAGGCTAACCTCGCCTTGACTCCGTTTGAAGAACAGACTGGCGCTTACCAGACGGTAATTCCGGCGACAAACCAGGCTGACCCGGCTGTTACTTCAAGTAACCT
>JAYSYV010001054.1:0-1168 GCA_043727245.1 Chloroflexota bacterium
GCGATTAGAAAGAGGCCCAACGCCAGCCCTCCGGCCAGCACCCAGACCAGCCCTTCCTGAGCTGCCGATTGCAGCAAGAGGTATTTGCCGGCAAAGCCTGACAGAAAAGGCAAGCCAACCATCCCCAAAAACCCGACCAGCAGCCCGATAGACGCTACCGGCATGCGGCGGCCCAGGCCGGTCAGATTGTTGATGCTTATACCGTTGCTGCAATAAGAAACCACGCTCAAACAGGTGAAGATAAGCAGTTGCAGCAACGCCAGGTTCACCGCTTCAAACAGTGCGCCGGTTATGCCGGTCCGGTGGGGGGAGGCCAGTCCAAAGAGAATCAGGGCAAAATCGCCGCTGACAGTATAGGCCAGCATCTTGCCCATACCGTTCTGGCCCAGGGCCATGAACCCGGACAGAACCGCCCCGGCGAGGCCCATAATCATTACGGGCTGGGCAACTCGGTAATTGTCGTAGACCAGCGACGGGTTTTGCTGCCAGAAGTCGGCTAGAAAGACTATCGCCGACACATTAATCAGGCCAACTACCAGGAAAGCTGCCATACCGGGCGCTTCTTCGATTACATCGGGCAGCCACAGGTTAAACGGGAAAATTGCCAGGCGCAGGGAAAATCCGACCACCGAAAGGGCCACCACCACCTGAATAAAGCCGTTTAGCTGGGGGTCCAACCGCAAGCGTTCCAGGAATATCAGGGCGATAAAAAGGGCCAGGCCAAACAAAACTATAGCTATTAAATAACGGACTGAGGCTTTTATGGCCCGCACGAAACGTTCTTCGTTTTCGGTGTCCACGTCAACCAGGGCTACGATGCTGAAAAACCCGGCCAGTACGAAGAAAAGCGTCACCAAAAATATATTAGTTATGTAAAGTGCCGCGATGAGCGTACCGCAAATCGCCAGGGTAGCCGGGCTAAATCGCCCACTGAGCAAAAAGCCTGTAATATAGGAAACTACCAGGGCAACGCCGGTCAGAGCGAACAGGAAAGATAGAAACATCCGGCTAATCATCGAAAATTCAAAAGCGCCGTCCGAGCTATTGGCGGTGGGCTGCCAGATCAGGACAATTTCCACCATCAGGGTCGCGACCGGCCAGACTACGGCCAGGGTCCGGCTGAAAACAAAGCGGTCGGGCCGGAAAATACCTTCAAAAAACAAAATAA
>JAYSYV010001055.1:0-3921 GCA_043727245.1 Chloroflexota bacterium
CCCCACAACTACGAATCTAACTTGCTGGTCTACACCGGCACTCACGACAACGATACGACAGCAAGCTGGTTGGTGACTGCGACGGAGGCCGAACGCGAGATGGTCAGGCGCTACCTGGCCCTGGACAGCCTGGACCAGCTTAACCCGCTTGAACTCTCCTGGCGTTTAATCCGGCTGGCCTGGGGTTCGGTGGCCGAACTGGCAATCACCCCGTTGCAAGATTTGCTGGGCATCGGGCCGGAAGGCCGCATGAACGCGCCCGGTCGTCCCAGCGGCAACTGGGGCTGGCGCTACCATCCTGATAGCCTATCCGACTGGCTGAGTGGCCGCTTGCTGGATATTACCCTCCTCTATGCCCGGTTCGTGCCGGAAGAAGTCAAGCAGAAGAAGTTGAAAGAAGCAGCCGAACTGGAAGCCCTTTTAGCCGGTGAAGATTAGAAAATTAAAGGGGCGGTATTAAATTGCTACCGCCCCTTTTTTTTCATAGGATTAAGGAAATAAAGATTTAACCGGGAGCTTGAAACCGGGTATGACAGCCAGCCCGTCAAGCTCATCGCCCCCACTCTTAATTTCTGGAATGAGGCCAGTTTCAGGCCGGTAGACTTCTACCAACCGCCGCACAGGATAAATAATCCAGATCAGCTTTACCCCGGATTGAATATATTGGGCAAGTTTAGCTTCTATCTCAAAAACTATATCGCTCTCGGAAACAATTTCAACTGCCAGGTCAGGCGCGAAGTCGGCCTTTATTCTCAAATTACCGGGTAAGCGCTCTTTAGTCACAAAAGAAACATCAGGCTGCCGGTAAGGAGGAGCGCCCAGCATCTTAAAAGTAGTCTGGCTATCAAACACTTCACCCAGTTGCAAAGGGAAAATATGTGCAACCAGATAATAGGATAGCAAAACATCTAGCCCCCCATGTTAAAGGCTTGCTATTTTCTCTACTTCTTCCCCTTCCGACAATTCTTGCAAAAGTAATTCCGGTTTGTTCGCCTGGGTAGTCATACTGGACTCCTTATAGTATTACTGCTCAATTTCCAGGCTCATTATACAATTTTTAGCTTTTCCCATTATTATTCCTTTCACTTTTAACTTCCCCAAATGCATTTACAAACAGGGAGTTTAAATATATTATCTATTTTATATCAGTCAATTTATTTAGAACGGCTTAATTGGCAGCTAACTAAAGACATAAAGCCTGACCTGAGTAACAAAATAGTCTAAATTCCAAAAACAGGACTAAAGTAGTAGGCCATTTCTCCTGTATTTCATTCTAAATTAAAGTAAGATATAATTGTATTATCAGCACAGAAAAATCAGCCGATCCAAACGAGGTAACAGGTCGTTTTCCAGCTCAGAAATATAACCTGGAAAACCTTATTTTTAGCGTAATCGTGTTAGGCACGGACAGGGGCGACGCGGAATGACGATTATTGCCTTAATTGGCGGGCAATGGGGCGAAGAAGGCAAAGGCAAACTGACCGAACTCCTGGGCGAACAGGCAAAGGTAGTAGTCCGGTTTAGCGGTGGAGGCAATCCCCGCCAACCGGTAGATAACCAGTATGGTTCCTTCAACTTGAAATATATCCCCCGCAGTATTTTTAATTCCCGCACAATCTCGGTGCTGGGAGCGGGGATGGTTATTGATCCCCGAAAACTGGTCGAAGAACGCGAGGCTCTTAGAAATTCCGGGGTAGATATGCGCCGTTTCTACGTCAGCGAACAAGCCCACGTGGTGATGCCTTATCACCTGCTGTTGGAAGAAGCCGAGCGCAAAGCCTACAACACCCCACTGGTAGATTCGCCCGGCAGCGGCCTGGGACCGACCTATGCCGATAAAATTAACCGGATTGGCATCCGGGTCTGCGACCTCTTGCAGGAAGAACTCTTTTTGCAACGACTTTCGAAAAACCTGGCCGTTAAAAATGAAATCCTGACCAAAGTCTTCGGGTTAGCCCCGCTTAAACTTCAGACTGTTTACAGCGAGTACCTGGCTTATGGCCGGGAGTTACGCGACCACGTTTTCGATACTCGCCTGATTTTGCAACGAGCCATTGAGAGCGGCCACCGAATTTTACTGGAAAGCGACCAGGGTTCCATGCTGGATGAAAATTTCGGGGCTTATCCCTACATATCCAACGCAGCCCCCACCGTAGGGGCGGCCAGCAGCAGTTCCGGCGTGCCACCCTCGGCAATTACCGGGGCGATAGGCATCTTTGGCGCTTATATCGCCCGCATCCAGGATGGCCCTTTCCCGACCGAGATGCCAAACCAGGACAGCCTACCCCTCCTCAACTTGCGACTAATGAATAAAAATATGGCCTACGGACGCATCACAGGCAACCCGGTCATGACCAGCACTCTGGTTGACAATACCCGGCGGTTTGGCTGGTTTGACGCGGTAGCCGCCCGCTTTGTAGTCCAGTTAAACGGCTTGACTTCGATTGCCCTGACTCAGTTGGACGGCCTGGATTCCTTTGAAACTATCCGTATTTGTACTGAATATCAGGTCCATGATGCCGCTCTGGCCCGCTTCCCGTCCGACCTGGCAACCTTAAAAGCAGTCCGCCCGGTTTATTACGAAATGCCCGGCTGGCAGACGACCACCACCCATATTACCAACTTCGCGGAACTGCCGATGGCCTGCCAGAATTTTATCCTCAAGCTGCAAGCACTAATCGGGGTCAGAGTGGACATGATTTCGACCGGGCCGGACCGTGCTGATACAATTGTGCTGCGCGACCCTTATAACTCAATGGGAGCAACCCGCCGCACTATGCAGCTTGCCCCTTAATTCCCCGGAGTGTTATAATTGGCTGGTTACAAGTTTTGCTGAATTACCGGTCAAATTATGGCAAAGGTTGATTTTAAGTAGTCGCTGCGCTAACCGGCCCAACACCTTCAAACTGACTCTTTGATAAATATTACTTTTAGATGTGGTGACAAATGCCTGTTTATGCTTACCGATGCTCCGAATGTGGCTCAAACTACGACCGCTTGCGCGGCATCACGGCGGAAGATAAAGAAATCCTATGCCCGGAATGCGGCCAGGGCGGGCGAGCCAAACGGCTTCTCAGTTCTTTTACCTCCTTTAGCAAGGTTGGCGGGATAAGCCGACCGACCAATACGGCCCCGGCAGGTAACGGCAACAGCTTCGGGGCATGCGGCGGTGGCTCTTGTGGCTGCCATCATTAAGCCTTTGTTAAATGGATAATCCGTTCCTTTTCCTGCTATTGGGCTTATTAGTAGCCTGGGTAGGTTCTTATTTTTATAGCTTTCAGCACAACCGGGGCAAGCTGCGGCGGCTGGCGGGCTGGTTAAAAGAAGCCCTGCCTATTCTTGGCAGTAAGCAATCGAGCCGCTGGCAGGGAGCCGACCGGCTCGATGTTCTGGTCAACGAGGGCCGGGGCAATATCCGGGAAGCGGCGATTGTGCTGGGGATGCAGTCACGCCAGCTTTTTAAGGCGATAATCTCGCTGGTACGCCACGGTCGCGACTCTATGACAGTGCTGGTCAGCCTGACCAAACCGCCCGCCGCCGGGAACGAGTTTGAGATTTTTGAAGCCAGCGGCCTCTTACCTCGTACAGTCCTGACAGCGGTTGCTACCGCCCAGCCCTGGCAAATCGAGGATTTTCCTCGCGCTAACTCTTACAAAATCGCTTTTAGGACCGATAACGCCAAAGAAATGGCAAAGCGCCTGTTGACGCTGCTGCTGGACGACCGTTTCGAGGTACGCCGACTTTCGGTCCGGCCCAATGCGCCGCATTTTTTGCTGGTGTTGAACCTGGGGAAAATGCCCCAGGTAGAAGCGGCGGCCCTGCTCCGCTTGCTCCGCACACTGGCCGACGAAGTAGCTCGCCCCGGCAAGACCAACGCCAAAGGTTCGGATAAATCTTCAAAAACTTCCCGGCGTAAAGCTC
>JAYSYV010001056.1:0-1168 GCA_043727245.1 Chloroflexota bacterium
GCCCCGACACAGTTCCGCAGCTTGCTCAAATCGTATTTTTTGAGGTCTTCCACGATAAACATGCGATAGATAGTTGGCGGGGCGCAAAAGCTGGTAACACCGTACTTTGCGAATAAATCCAGGGTATAAGAAGCGGTATAGCGGGCAGTAGTATTATGGACGAAAATTGAAACGCCCATGTTGAGTGGCCCAAAGAAACTACTCCAGGCCGCTTTAGCCCAGCCGGTATCGGCCAGGTTCCAGTGTAAATCGCCCGGTTGCAGGTCCAGCCAGTAGCGTCCGGTAGTCACATGCCCAATCGGGTAAGAACTATGGGTGTGCAAGACCATTTTGGGATAGCCGGTCGTGCCGCTGGTGAAGTAGAGCAACAACGGGTCGCTGCTTTTAGTCTGAGTCAGGCGGGTGGCCTCGCTAGATTCGGCTGACACAGCTTCTTCAAAAGAAGTCCAGCCTTCCCGGTCGCCCCCAACTACCAGTTTGATTTGCAAATCCGGGTACTGGCTCAAAGCTTCTTCAAACTTGGAAGTGTTTTCTATATCGGTAATAATGGCCCGCGCATGCGAGTTTTGCAGCCGGAAAAGAATATCTTTGGCGGTCAGTTGGGTCGTGCCGGGCATGGCTACAATTCCGGCTTTCATCATGCCCAGCATACTTTCCCACCACTCCGGCAAGCGCGGCATCAGGATAAAAACGATGTCGCCTTGTTTCAGACCAAGCTTTAGCATAGCCCGGCCCACCTGAGAAGAACGGTCCCGGAAATAAGCGTAAGAAAGCCGCCGCTCCTGACCGCCATCCTGGACCCAATACATCATCTCCCGGTCGGGGTTTTCGGCATAATTATCAACTACATCATAGGCAAAGTTGAAATATTCCGGCACTTCCGGCTCGTAGGTGGCGTAGGTGGAAGCGTAATTTTGCATATTATGAGAGCCTGCAGCCTCTACCTTTACCGTCATTGGTAAGTCCTCCTTAAAAAGCGTTGAAGGTTCAACGAAAATAATATAATTAAGCATAGCATTTGTTCTTCTTACAGGCAATCACAACCGCCCATTTGCCAGGAACAAGCTTATGTAGCAAAATAAGCGCGTGGAAAAAAGGAAACTTAAAGTCGGGTTTGATGCCCGCATGGTGGCTTATCGCCAGGCTGGCATCGGCCAGTATTGTCTGA
>JAYSYV010001057.1:0-3917 GCA_043727245.1 Chloroflexota bacterium
GTGATTCCTTCGCTAGTCCCACGCCACATAATGACTAACGCCATAACCCTCAATAATCTATCGTGGAGCGTCGCGGGTATTATCGGCCCGGCCCTGGGCGGTCTGATTATTGCCGGGTTTGGGGCAGGCGTGGCTTTCGCCCTGGATGCGGTTTCCTTCCTGGGCGTAATCATTGCTTTACTGCTGGTAAAAGCCCCCTTACTACCGGGTGAAGTACCCGCCGACCAGCGCGGCATCCGGGGCAACTTGCAGCGTATATGGGAAGGTTTCGCTTTCCTGGGCCGGACGCGCATGGTGCTGACTTTAGCCTTGCTCGATTTTTTCGCCATGCTTTTTGGGGCTTCGCTGACTCTGCTGCCGGTCTTTGCTAAAGACATCTTGAAAGTCGGTGCAGAAGGGCTGGGTGTCCTGGCAGCAGCCCCGGCGGTCGGCGCAGTTCTGGGAGCAGCGGGCCTGACTCTGTTCAAACGGCCCCGTTTTCCGGGCCGGATAGTGCTGGCCGCTATCGCCCTTTATTCAGTGTGTGTGATTGTTTTTGGCCTATCCACCATTTTCTGGCTTTCCTGGCTGATGCTGGCCGGGACCGGCCTGGCCGATACTATCAGTATGACCATGCGCCAGAGCATCCGGCAATTACTGACACCTGAAGAATTCCGGGGCCGAATAGCCGGGGTCAACTACCTGTTTGCGGTATCCGGCACGCAGCTTGGCGAATTTGAGGCGGGTGTTCTGGCCCAGGTAATCGGCACTCAACCGGCTGTAGCCCTTGGTGGACTGGCCTGTTTGGGAATGGTCAGTTTGATAAACTGGCGCAGCCAGGGGATTCGCCACTTTGTCGAAAGTCACGCGGTAGATTATGAGCCAGCCGCACCCGTTAAAGCGGCAGGTGGAACCTAACAAAATTAAAGATGAATAAGCTAAAAGTAATAATCGTAGCCACGGGCCTGTTTATTGCCACGCTGGCGATCAACCTGGAAGTCCCGCTTTATGCCGATTACGCCAGAGCCGCCGGGTTCGGGAGCGGTCTGACCGCCCTGGCTTTTGCCGCTTATGTAGCTGGTCTATTACCGGTATTAATCCTGTTGGGCGGAATTTCCGACCGGGTGGGCCGAAAGCCGGTCCTGCTCGTTGGGTTAGTAGCAACCCTGAGCGCCACCATCCTCATGATTATCAGCCCGACAGTTTATACTCTTTTTATCACGCGGCTGTTACAGGGGGTCGGGGTAGGTTTGAGTGTAGGCACTGGGACCGCTTATTTAGCCGAACTGATTGGTGAACCGCATGGGCCGACCAGGGGAGCCGAGTATGCCGCCTTTACCACTTCGCTGGGCTTTGGCGGAGGCGCTTTATTTACGACCATTGTCTTACTTTTTCATTCGACGACAGTCCCGGCCAGTTACTGGGTGGTAGTGGCCCTGTCGCTCATTTCGCTTCTGCTTGTTAGCAGCTTACCCAACTACCGCCTGAACCCGACCGCTTCACCCTTGAGACCGCCCCATTATCCGCCGGGTACAGTATTCATTGGTATGACCATAGCGGTCGGGTGGGCAGTTTGCGGGCTGGTTATCGCGGTAGTACCAACGCAATTAGCCCACAATAACCTGGCTATCTGGAGCGGTCCAGCCCTTTTCCTGGTAAACTTTACCGGGGCAATTTGCCAGCCGGTCGTACGCAAGCTGGAAGCCCATCAAGCCCTGAATATTGGGTTTGGTTTGCTGCCTGTGGGCTGTGGTTTACTGGTGCTAGGAGTATGGACCGGGTTAATCTGGCTGATTTTATTGGGGGCAGCGGTGTCGGGGGCCAGTTGTTATGGTTTCACCTACCTGGGCGGCCTAGCCGAAGTAGCCCGACTGGCCGGGGACCAGCGAGCCAGGGCCGTTTCGGGTTACTTCCTGTTTGCCTACCTGGGTTTCGGTATTCCCAGCATCGTGATTGGCTTTCTGGCCGATATTATTGGCGGTTTACCGGCCCTGATAATCTTCTTCTGGGTAATTACAATCAGTATCATAGCCCTGGCCTACAAGTTAAAGCAGCAAGCACCAGCCTCAAAAATAATTTATGCGGCTACAAATATTGAGGCTCCCGAATAAATACTAAGACGCTCCTGCTACTGGCCGCGCTTCAAAACTTTTCCGGCGGCGGCCCCGGTATCTGTGCCGCCCTCGATAACGAATTGGCCGTTTACCATTACGTGTTCAACACCCTCACAATACTGGTGAGGGTCCGCAAAAGTGCCTCTTTCCGCCACCCGCAGTGGGTCGAAAACTACTAAATCCGCCAAACAACCGGGCCGGATAAGTCCCAGGTCAAAGCGCCTTAAACGCTGGGCGGGTAGTGAGGTCATTTTACGCACAGCCTCTTCCAGGCGCAACACCTTTTCTTCCCGCACGTATTTGCCCAGTACGCGGGCAAAAGTGCCATAACTGCGCGGATGCGGTTTTCCGCCACCCTCTGGGCTTAGGGTCCAGCCGTCACTGGCGATGGCTACAGCGGGGTGGCGCATTACCTGGCGCACATCTTCTTCGGCCATGGCGAATGTAATCATTTGAATCCCGCCCGATTCGCTTTTTAGCAAATCAAGGGCTGAAGCCGCCGGTGATTGACCGCGCTGGGCCGCAATTGCGGTTAGCATTTTCCCCTCATAAATTTTATTCGGTCCCTCCGGGATGGAGCTAATCATCACGGTTTCCGGGTCAATTCCGCGCCCCCTGGTTCCAGGTTGTTCAATTTCAGCCTGGATACGTTGTAGGATGGTCGGGTCCGCCAACCGGGCTTGCATACCTTCAACCCCACCCTCCATGACCCAGGAAGGAAGAAGGGCTGCTAAAGTGGTGCTGCCTGCTATATAGGGATACTGGTCGGCCATCACATCATTGCCAGCCTCCCTGGCCGCGTCCAGTATAGCCAGGCTGTCCTTTACCCGGCCCCAATTAGGCTTGCCGGTGGCTTTATGATGACTGAGTTGCACAGGTAAACCGGCTTCCCGCCCGATAGTTAATGCCTCTCCGACCGCTTCCAGCAAAGTATCCCCTTCTCCCCGAATATGGCTGGAATAAAATCCGTCATACTTAGCGGAAACTTGCGCCAGGCTCACTAATTCGGCTGTCTGGCTGTAAATACCCGGTACATATATCAGGCCGCTGGAAATGGCAAAGGCTCCTTCTGTCATGGCCTGGCTAACCAGCCTCTCCATAGCGGCCTGTTCGGTATCGGTAGGGGTCCGGTTGTCGAAACCCATTACCGCGATACGGACAGTACCATGTCCGACCTGTAGAGCCACATTGGAAGCGAGCGATAAACTTTCCAACATCGCAGTATATCCAGCCAGAGAGGTCCACTCCCAGCCTAACCCGGCATCAATAAAGGCGCAATAGGCTTTTAACATTTCGAGGCGTTCGGGAACTACCGGGAAAGGGGAGAAGCCGCAATTACCCACCAGTTGAGTGGTGACTCCCTGGCGCACCATAGAGGCGGCGCGAGGAAACAGGGGTAAGGTAAAATCGGAGTGCGTATGTAAATCAATAAAACCTGGCGATAAGGCTAAACCTTCCAAATCCAGAGTTTGCCGGGCTTCTAGCGTAGAAAGTTTACCGACAGCGCTAATCCGGTCTTTTTCTACCCCGACATCTCCATAAAAGGCAGGATTTCCTGTGCCATCAACAATCCGAGCGTTCTTAAACAATATATCGTACATTTTAACCTTTCACCCCTGGAGCTGAAAATTTGCCCTACACTCGTTTAAGCCGCTTTTCTACTTAGATACTTAATTTTTGTGCAAAAATGACCGCCAGACACTTTTGTATGCTCAGAATAAAGGCTCTTTAACAATCCAATATTTGGGTAAAGACCCCAAATTGGTTAGAATACGGTTGACCAAAACTTTAACTTAACCAAAAAGGAGCCTTTACCATCAGTAA
>JAYSYV010001058.1:0-1166 GCA_043727245.1 Chloroflexota bacterium
TGCTAATCTGCTCTGCAAACTCATGGCTAAATCCTTCCTGGGTCAATGCCAATATAGACTTTCACCGGGTAGGGCTCTTTAAAGTAATGCTCCGGTACATCTTCAACCCGGCTAAAAACTGTACGGTTGTCAATGATTGCACCGGCAGGTGGGTTCACAAATACAAAATAGATTTCTTCGGTACTTTTCATACTCTTTTCCAGGGCCGCTATTCTGGTATCAAATCTACTGTTCATGGTTGTTAGTCTCCCATATACTCCTATGTGCATTTGCAGCCAGGACGAATTTCCCGTAATCATCCATTTTCGCCTTATCATCTCTTACCGGCACTTTACCGCATGTAGGGCATACGTAATCAGGTATCTCGACCTCGCTTAGATGCTTACCCGATTTAACAAGAAACTCCCAGGCGTGAGCCGCGTTGTTATAGTCTTTGCACTCAGGGCAATTATTCACCTGCCCGGCGGCATCCTCCAGGACGGTCAGGCGGCTATCAATTGATTTCATTATGTTTAACCTCTTCACTTTGAATAAAAGCTATTAGCTCTTCATTTGTCATCCGGCGGATATGTGCCGGTGTGTAACGAACGATACGGGCGGCCAGGGCCGTATCTGGCAGGTTCCCAGGCCGAGTTATATAATTAATTATCTCTGCATTGGTCGGTCGGTCATGCTCCAGCGCTGCCACTCGAACCTTGATAGATCGTTTCATCAAAGGCTTGTGCATGTTTAGTCTCCAAATATTTGGCAATACGTTTAACCCGGTCTAGCATGGTATCAGCAGGGTCCGGCGTCATTTCCAGTTCACGTTCAGAAGCCTCTACTGAGAGACGGTAATCTTTCGGGTAACTACCCCAAACCTTTTGGAAAGCGGCGCATACCTTCACTTCAATTTGCCAATCCATGACCTCATCAGGCTCTGGCTTGACCTGGCTTCGACCGGTTTCAAATCTCTTTTGCGCTATTACACGTTCCAGCTCAGTATCACTCAAAGTAGGGGCAAAGTCAGCGTAAACCAGGGCATACCTGGCTGAAATCTGCTTTTCGAGTTTGTCCAACCGGGTTTTATCTTGCTTCAACATTCATTTCCTCCAGGGCAGTGATGCGTTCTTCCATATCTACCAGTTCTTTTATTTTCAGTAAGTTATCCAGGATGGCCCTGGCAG
>JAYSYV010001059.1:0-3915 GCA_043727245.1 Chloroflexota bacterium
GTACCCGGTTGTGTGACCGGCCCGGCGGGTAACTGGCAATTTACAGCAACCCCGGTGGAGGCGGAAGCCCGTCAAACGATCCTGGCTAATCCCAGACAGGGCGGCCCGTACCATGTTTTCCTGGATTGTGCTAGAATTAACTATGCTCTGCTTTTGCGGCCTCGCCGGGTGGGGGAGAAGTACCGGCCCCTGGGTGGACCGGGCCAGCGCAAAGTCCAGGATATTATGCTGGACGCAGGCATCCCCCGCGATCTGCGTAAAGACTGGCCGCTGGTTGTTTGTCCGGCATATGAAAACTGGCCGGAGGCGCTTTGCTGGATACCCGGTGCGGCCCTTGCTCACGATTTCCGGATAACACCTCAGACAGACTCGATTGTTGAACTGCGGTTTGAATTTTTGGTTTGATTTGGAAAGGATTATAACGTGCCTTCACTTGCCGATGATATGGCAGAGATTCTAATTGACGAAGCAACCTTACAGATGGAAATCGCTCGGATGGGGGCGCAGCTTACTCAGGATTACGCCGGTAAAGACCTGCTCTTGATTGGCGTTCTCAAGGGAGCCGTCATGTTCATGGTAGATTTGGCGCGTGCGATTAATTTGCCCGTGACCCTGGACTTTATGGCGATTTCAAGTTACGGTGCTTCGACGGTTTCCAGCGGTGTGGTCCGTATCCTCAAAGACCTGGATGCCAGTATTGAAGGCAAGCACGTGTTAATCGTGGAAGACATCATAGATAGCGGTATGACCCTTTCCTACCTGGCCGATTACCTCAAAGCGCGTGGCCCGGCCAGCCTGAAAATCTGCTGTTTGCTCAACAAGCCGGAGCGCCGGACCAGTAGCGTTTCGATAGACTATCACGGTTTCGATATTCCTGATAAATTTGTAGTCGGTTACGGCCTGGATTTTGCCGAGGTCTACCGCAATCTGCCCTATATTGGTGTCCTCAAGCCGGAGCTTTATTCTTAATCTCAGGCCAGTAAAGCCGCTATCACCTCAATTTCAATCAAAATATCCTCCCGGAAAAGCTTCCTGACTTCCACGGCGCTGCTGGCTGGCGGTTGGGCGGTATTGATGTATTGGTCGCAGACTTTGCGGACTGCCGCTAACTGGTTAATATCTACTGTAAAGAAAGTAAACTTGACCACGTTGGCGAAGGTAGCCCTGCACGACTCCAACGCTGTTTTAATATTCTCAAAGACCTGGCGGGCATGAACTTCGGTACTAACATACGGCGGCTATTAGAGCGGTTCTCCAGGAACGCTTCAAACCCACTACTGCTATAAATTAATGGTCAGGCCGGTCTTACCCTGTTCGGGTGTCACCAGGATGCCTGCTTCATGGCTTGTAGCGTTACCTCCGGTAACCGACTGCACCTCACCCACCCCTCGCAACAAGACCTGCCAGGACCGGGCGGCTCGATCTAATTCAAGACTAATAACCTGGCCTTTCCGTTCGATGGTGGCACTCAGGGCTACCTCTCCTGCAAGGGTCGGCACAGTTAACCGGCTGGTTGCCCCATCTTCAAAATCAAAAACCTGGAGAACAAGGCCATCGGCATAATCATAGTCGGGCTGTTCTTCGTTTGTGCCGACCGGAATAACCGTATTGGGCCGGACCATTAATGGCAAGCTGGTATAGGAATGAATCTCGCGCACCCAACGGCCGCCCTCGACTACCTGGCCGGTCAGGAAGTTAGTCCAGCGCCCTTCCGGCAAATAGTAATCTACCCTGCCATCAGCGGTGAAGACCGGGGCAACCAGGAGAGCTTCGCCCAGCATATACTGGCGGTCCAGGTAATCACAGGCCGGGTCGGCCGGGAATTCCAGCAGCATCGCCCGCAAGACCGGCAAGCCTAACGTGCTAGCTTCCAGGGCTTTTCCAAAAAGATAGGGCATCAAACGGCACTTTAACCTGGTGAAAAATCGCAGCACATTGACCGACTCTTCGTCAAACAACCACGGTACCCGGTAGGATTGGCTGCCGTGCAAACGGCTGTGCGAGGACAATAGCCCGAAAGCACACCAGCGCTTATACAAGTCGGCGGTAGCGGTACTCTCAAACCCGCCAATGTCGTGGCTCCAGAAGCCAAAACCTGAAAGGCCCAGTGATAAACCCCCCCGCAACGATTCAGCCATTGACTCAAACGAGGCGGTGCTATCGCCGCCCCAGTGGACCGGAAATTCCTGGGCGCCAGCCGTGGCCGACCGGGCAAAAACAACTGCTTCTCCCTTGCCGCGTTTTTCTTCCAGGACCTCAAAAACAGTTTTGTTGTACAGGTAGGCGTAATAGTTGTGCATCCTTAGCGGGTCGGAACCATCATAGTAGGTTACCCCGGTAGGGATGCGTTCGCCAAAATCGGTCTTGAAGCAATCTACCCCCATATCCAGCAAGCCCCGCAGTTTGTCACCGAACCATTGACAGGCCGCCGGGTTAGTAAAATCGACCAGGGCCATCCCGGCCTGCCATTTATCCCACTGCCAGACCGCGCCGTCAGGTTGCATTACCAGATAGCCCCCGGCCATGCCTTCATCAAACATTAGCGACTGCTGGGCAATATATGGATTAATCCACACACAAATCCGTAATCCTCGCGTTTTTAGCCGCTGCAACATTCCTACCGGGTCTGGAAATACCCGCTCATCCCATAAAAAATCTACCCAGTGGAATTCTTTCATCCAGAAGCAGTCGAAATGGAACACGTGTAAAGGAATATCGCGGTCAGCCATACCCTGGATAAAACTTGTAACCGTTTCTTCGTCGTAATTGGTCGTAAACGAGGTAGTCAGCCAGAGGCCAAACGACCAGGCCGGGGGCAGCGCAGGCCGCCCAACCAGGGCTGTATAGCGCTCCAGGACTTCTTTGGGAGATGGCCCGTAGATCAGGTAGTATTCCAAAACTTCGCCGGGTACGCTGAACTGGACTCCTTCGACTAACTCGGAGGCGACTTCCACCGAAACTCTCTCGGGATGGTTTATGAATACTCCATAACCCCGGTTGGTCAGGTAGAACGGTACATTCTTGTAAGCCTGTTCGCTGCTGGTGCCGCCATCCTCGTTCCACAGGTCAACCACCTGGCCGTTCTTAACAAAGGACGTAAAGCGTTCGCCCAGGCCGTAGACGCACTCACCGACACTTAAACCCAGGTGGGTGGATACAAAACGCCCGTCGGGGGTATCCAGAAAACCGGTCCCGCGTCCGGCGCTTCTGCTAAGAAAGGTTTCGCCATCTACGTATTCAACCAGCCACTGGCCGCCTTTATTTACCCGCACTGTCAGTTGGCCGCTGGTCAGAGTGGCAACTTCGCTATCGTTATGGATTTCCACCCGGCTACCCGGTTGAGGCTTGATCTCGAATTCGGGCTTTTTAGGCTTGCCGCCTTTGAGGTGATACATCTTCACCCGGATAACATTCGGCATGGGTGACGAATATTGGATAGTAATCAATGGGTGGTTCAGGGTGTCGCCCCGTTGAATTACCCGTTTTGTGGTAGCGTAAACAGTCAGCGCCTGCGGCTCAACCACTACTTCATGGACCTCAGCGGCAAAATAAGGTGTGACACCGGGCCGCATATTCCAGAAACCGTCTCTAAATTTCATCTGGTCAGTTTCCTACCTTACCTTTTCTTCCCCCTCCGGGTGAAGATTATAAATCAGCCATATCCATGATAAACTGCCCAAAGGAAACGTCTACCGTGTCATCCCCGGTAACATAATGCCACAGCCTGGCCCGCATGTTATGCTCAATCCTGTCTTCGTTACCCTGCCACTCCCGGTAGCCATCGTAAATTATCCTGACAACTTCCCGGTCTTTGTAGCCGTCGAGGTTGAACAGGCCGCGCTGCTCCTGGCCCGGTCGCAACCGCAGCTTGAATACATAGCGGGTTTGGTCGGTGTAATTCGGCTGGGCGCAGTG
>JAYSYV010001060.1:0-3912 GCA_043727245.1 Chloroflexota bacterium
CACCTTTTTCCAGGCCGCGTAAGATCCGCTTTACTTCCTGGATACTGTATTTATGCCGCTTTACCTGGCTACTCTGCTCGGTGTAATGGCCCAAATTCCCATTAGAACCGGGGCGCGGCCCACTGGGAGCCAGACCCAACCAGCCCAGGCCGGTAAACATATTTTGCCGGGAGTGTCCTGGGCGGTTGCTATTTTCTAAACCCAATAGCTGCCGGATAAATGCCAATACCTGTGCATACAATTTGTTAATTTGAAACATTCGTACAACCCTCCGTCTTATACAGCGATAAAAACCGCTGGCTGTATAGAGCGGACCCACTATCGGTGGGTAACCAGATGCCAGGAAAGGGTGGCTTCCTTGCACCTTTACTACTTGATAAACACCTGACAAACGCCTACACAGTATAAATATATACCACTTACAGACATGATATAGCACAAATCAAGCCAGTCAATGGTACTAAGACCTGATTCACGATATTAATCTTTTATCTATATTATCTAAAAAACAAATTTTTGGGCCGCTTTTTGGGCCAAATCCAGGGCTTCTTCCGGGCCACCCGCCGCAGCCAGAGCCGTAACATGGCCCATCTTCCGGCCTGGTCGGGTCGCTGCTTTGCCGTACAGGTGGACTTGGACCCCTGGCACGGCCAGGGCTTCGGCCAGACCGTCCGGCCCATCGGTGCGAGCGGTTTCTCCCAGTAGGTTGACCATTGCCGCCGGGGCAATCAGCCGGGTCGAGCCGAGCGGCAAATCCAGAATAGCCCGCAATAAGTTATCGAACTGGCTGCTAGGGCAGGCTTCGATGGTGTAATGGCCGCTATTGTGGGGGCGCGGGGCCAACTCATTTATCAGGACTTCGTCTTCCTCGGTGAGAAACATTTCTACGCCAAATACGCCTACCCCCTGAATGGCTTCAATCGCTTTGCGGGCAATTTCGGTGGCTTTATCGGCGGCGCTGGCCGAAACCTGGGCCGGGGCGGTAACGGTGTGACATATATGGTCGCGCTGGACTGTTTCAACCAGCGGGTAAAGAGCGGTTTCACCACCGGGCCGCCGCACGACCATTATCGCCAGTTCTTTTTGATAATTGATAAAAGCTTCAACCATCAAACCCTGCCCGCCCAGTTTTCCCATGCCGGTTTCAATATCAGCCGGGCCGTCCAATTTCCAGTTACCTTTGCCGTCATACCCGTTCCGCCGGGTCTTGAGTACGAGGGGCCAGCCATGTTCCCCGGCAAATCTTTCGATGTCTTCCGCCGTTTCGATTTTTGCGAAAGGCGGAACCGGCAGCCCGGAACCGCGCAGAGTTTGTTTTTGCAAAGCTTTGTCCTGAATCAGCCTTAAAGTCAGGGCCGAGGGGTATACCGGCAAACCTTGCGCTTCCAGGTATTGTAATACTTCGCTATCCACGAACTCGTTTTCGAGGGTAATGACATCGCAGGTCTGCACCAGACTTTCCAGCACCGCCGGGTCGTCCCATTTGCCTACTATTTCAAAGGCGGCTATTTGCCCGGCTGGACTGTCCTCGTGGTTTTCGGCAATAGCTACCTTAAAGTTTAGCCGGTTGGCGGCTTCGATAATCATGCGGGCTAACTGTCCTCCGCCGAGAATACCGATGGTTACATTTGGTAATAAATAAGGTTTTTTCAATTTAAGTGACCTTCGCCGGGTAGTTGTCAGTAATCAGTAGTCTGTAGTCAGTAAACGGCTATTGACTACGGGAAGTATTGTATCACAGGCAATTTAGTTTCGAGTTTGGTTAAAGTTTGATTGTTTGAGGCATGCCAAATGCAAAGTCGGCTTACCGCTGGAGGTTCAGGAAACTTACCATCACTTTCGTTTTTACACCTTACAAGCGGCAAGGCCACCTGAACTTAATGAATACTTTTATGAATTTAGCCGCTTGACAAAACGGTATTGTTGACTTAATATAGTTAGAAAGTCAACATAAGTCATGGAGAATAGCTTTTATGAAAGGCGTAGAGATCAATACCCCGATTGCCAACAACAAGGACGAGCTGTGTCAGCAGCTTGAAGTACTACAGGCCGAGGTAAACCAACTGGCTATGCGCCTGAGTGGTTGCAACGGCAACGATTTTCATTTTATCTGGGCGAACCTGGCAAATGCCAGGGCGTATCTTGCTACGGCCCTTGATGCCAGTCATAAGCTTAAAGATCAAAGCCTCCCACCCCTAATTTCGGAAAGGTAATTCTGATTCTCTTCTCTCTATCCTAAATTATTGCCGCGCCTGTTAAAATATTTAAGCATCAGGCCCAAAACGGAGTTTGTGTTATTGTGCAGTACTACCGGTCTTAAAAGACTGCCTCGATACTCTTAAAGTAGCGAGGCAGTTCTTGTTTATACTATACTTTTCCGAGTAATCTCAGCCGGTAAACTCTTAGCTGTTCTGGCTACTGGCTACTGGCTGCTGACCACTCACCACTCTACGAAGGTAAGGACGGGTTTGCCAGGAGCAGGCTTCGCCGCCAATCGCGGTAGTGTTGCCCGACATTACCCATCTCTACCCGGAAGGCTTCCGGGTTGGCCGGAGTGTAGGTCAGGACGCGCCGTTCAAACACCTGAACCAGCACGTCTTGTTCTACCCCACCTACCACCGAACGCGACCAGTAGGCTTCGCTGAGGGGCAAGCCCATCGTTGAGAGCCAATCAAAAACTGTCTCAGTGGTATAGGCTCCGTTGACATAGACCGGCCCCGTCTGGTTCATATAGTTCCAGAATACATCGGGAATGTTATGTTGCAGGTTAGGGTCGTAGTAAACATTCTTGACGTTATATTTGGAAGCTAACTCCGGGTTGTCGCCGGTTAAACCATCCCGGTTGAGCGTGGCAGTGACATTCTGCCTGTTGTGTTCCGGGGTTTTATTTTCCTTGTTAATGGTTGATACTTTCAGGAAAGAGGCATAGGTCGGGTTAGGCAAAGTAGTTCCCTGGTCCCCGGCAATATTAATTGAGTTATTAGGTATATACTGCCGGAAATCATTGTTGCCCAGTTGAAGAAGGCCAGTGATAAGCTCTTTTGCCAGCAAACCGTTGGTGATAGGCCGTCCCTCGGTTTGTTCCATGCGCGTCTTATCAAAGTATTGGACCTGGCGCGAACCGCCCTGGGTATATGGCTCATTAATTATCCCGCTGATACTTGGTCCCCAGGTATAGGAACGGCTGGTCTGGCCCTCGACAATCGGTTTGTCGGAGCGGTCCCATAGCTGCTGGAACTGGGGCAGGCCGATTGGCACGTCCCGCTGGTTGGTCGGTGGCACATCCGAAACCATGAACGGGGCGCTCGTACCCGTAACAGTAGTGCCGTCCGAGTTAGCCAGAGTGGCCGTTAGCTGGTAGCCCCAACCAACTTTATCAAGCTGCACATTCGAGAATTGAGCAGCACCATTGACGGCTGTGGCCGAAGTAGTTCCCGCAAGCGTTCCTCCTACCGGGTTAGCCGAAAGCGAAAGCGTAATTGTGCCTTTGAAGGTTGTCACCGGGTTGCCGCTCTGGTCCAGGGCTGTAACTACCGGCTGCGACTTGAAAGGTTTGCCCGGTTCGGCCAGGCCCGGCTGGACATCGAAACGCGTCGCAGTCGCTTTAACTACCGTAGGCGGAGCGCTGGGGCCGGTATAATCGGCATAACTGTAGAAAGTGGATTCGGGTATGTTGCCGTTAAAACTGGTTGCCACGTGAATCTTGGAGCCGATACCGGTAGCATCTATCGCCACGCCAGGGTTAGCGGTGGCGTTGCGAGAGTAGACCGCTATAGGGCTGCTGAAGCTGACCCCTTTGTCGGTGGAAGTAAGCACCCATGTTCCAATATACCCGGCTTCGCTGCTCATCACTACCCACAAAGTGCCATCCGGGCTGATGCTGGCGTTGACCCGGCTGAGATTAGCTCCCGG
>JAYSYV010001061.1:0-3912 GCA_043727245.1 Chloroflexota bacterium
ACAACGGGAGCAAATTTGCTCAGGATTCAT
This sequence comes from Chloroflexota bacterium, assembly GCA_043727245.1. Taxonomy (GTDB): domain Bacteria; phylum Chloroflexota; class Chloroflexia; order Chloroheliales; family Chloroheliaceae; genus 54-19. Next base: position 31 of record JAYSYV010001061.1, read on the forward strand.
ATTGCCGGAGCCGACCCACTGCCGCTTTCTATGGCTGACGAACTGGGACTTTTGGTTTGGGTCGAAGTACCTTCACCGCATATCTCCAGTGAGGCCAGCCGGGCAAACCACCGGCGAGAACTGGACTCGCTTTTACGCCAGATTGATAGCCATCCCTGCGTGGGAATTATCTCTCTCTACAATGAAAGCTGGGGGTGTCAGGATATTGTTGAAGACTCTCTGGCCGGAGTGGCTACACGAGCCTATATCAAAGAAGTATATAATTACGTAAAGCAACAGCGGCCAGACCTTTTAGTCGTAGATAATGATGGCTGGGAGCATCTTTGCGAAAAAGGTGAACTAACTGCCACCGATTTACACACCCTTCACATTTACGCCAATAATTTTGAAAACTGGCGGCTGGACCTTGAAAATATTTCCGGTCTGGCCGCAACAGATAACGCCCGGTTTAGAAAATTGGCCGGTAAATCTGCGGTAATTGGCGATAATTATGTTTACAAGGCTGAAATACCCCTCATGGTAAGCGAATGGGGCGGGTTTGGCGCACTTTATGGGGGACCGGCGGGCGAGTTGGCGAAATTTAGCCAGATTCGCCAATACAAAACCCTTTTACATAATTCTGAACCTGCTATCTTTGGAGATTGCTACACCCAGTTAGGTGATGTGGAAAAAGAAACTAACGGTCTATTAGATAAGCAGTTGTTACGCCTGGCTGACCCTCAGTTCATCGCGGCCTCAACCGGTCTATTAGGTCAAAACCAGGATAGCCACTCCGGTTTACCAGTTAGTCAAGATGTTTCAGTATAAAATGCTCACCATAAACTACAAATAGCCTAAATTGAGGAAAGCCAGCCTACTATTGAAGCCAGATTGTCCTGTTTGATGAGATACTTTTCTACAATAAAGGGCCGGACTGGAAAATTATGGTCATTCCCATTGAGCTGAGAAAGGCTGGCTTTACCAGTATTTAACTGAGTAAGAGTCTATCTCGCTACACCAATTCTAAGCAGTTAATAAGATTAACCTTTGCTAAAAACTGTTTATCGAGATAGGTTCTTACTTGTAACTAGGGGCTAATTATTTTAGGCTGCAACTAAACCGTGGGGATCAATTACAAACTTTACAGCGGCTCCTTTATCAAAGTCGTGATACCCCTGGGGTGCTTTGTCGAGCGAGATAATCTGGACATTTACGGCTTTGGCAATCTGGATTTTATCATACAAAATGCAGTTCATTAGCTGGCGATGATAGCTCATTACCGGGCATTGTCCAGTGCTAAAGGTGTGAGATTTGGCCCAACCCAGGCCGATGCGAATGCCTAACTGCCCAATCTTGGCTTTCTCATCTACCGCCCCAGGGTCGCCGGTAACATACAACCCCGGTATACCAATCGCTCCACCCGCTCGTGTCAACTCCATCACAGCATTCAAGACGGTGGCCGGTTGCTCTGTACCGGCTTCCTTGCCGTGACCGTGCGCTTCAAACCCGACACAATCTACGGCACAATCTACTTCCGGGACACCGATTATAGCGGCTATTTGCTCGGCCAGCGGGGTGGATTTTTTCAAATCAACGGTTTCACAGCCAAAGCTGCGGGCCTGGGCCAGCCGCTCATCAATTAAATCTCCCACGATAACCACGGCTGCTCCAAGTAACTGGCAAGAGGCAGCACAGGCTAACCCTACCGGTCCGGCTCCCGCTACATATACAATCGAACCGGGTTTCACTCCAGCCGTAACTGCCCCGTGATAGCCAGTTGGGAAAATGTCTGAAAGAAGGGTTAAGTCCTTTATCTTTTCCATGGCCTGGTCCCTATCGGGGAACTTGAGCAAATTGAAATCGGCGTATGGACACATCACGTACTCCGCCTGACCGCCTACCCAGCCGCCCATATCCACGTAACCGTAAGCCGCGCCTGGCCTGGCCGGGTTTACATTCAAGCAGATTCCGGTCTGCCCGGCTTTGCAGTTCCGGCAGCGACCGCAAGCAATATTAAACGGTACGGAAACAATATCGCCTACTTTTATAAACTCCACATCTCGTCCGGCTTCGATTACTTCGCCGGTTATCTCGTGACCCAGCACTAAGCCGGGCTGGGCGGTGGTACGACCCCGGACCATATGCTGGTCGCTGCCGCAAATATTCGTGGTGATTATCTTTAATATTACCCCATGTTCACACTTGCGGTTGCCTATTGCCAGCTTCGGATAGTCAATGCTTGTTACTTCAACCGTCCCTGGTTTTACGTAAGCGACACCTCTGTTACTTGACATAGTAATCTCCTTGTATAAGTCATTAGGTTTAGCACTTGAAGAACAGCCCGGTTTAGGTTAAACCGGTTGAGCTAAACCCTGATAAATTAAATCCAACAGTCCTGAGCAATCCGGTTGTAAAGTTAGTTCGTGTTCATCGCCCTGGGAACCGGAAGTATAGGCCGGTAAGTCACACAAATTCCCGGAGTTAATATAACCCTGATTATTAATTACTGACTTTATGATACCACAGCCTATAGCCAGTAGTCAGTAAATTTATAGTCACAAGCTGCTTCGACCTTGCCCCATTTTATAGCCTTTTCAGGCCAGAAAACCTGTTCTGAGACTCGGCCTTTGACACAAAATTACCGCTTACGTGATCCGTAGGCGGCTATTGTACTTCGCTCTAAATGATAAGACTTCCATTGGGCCTGGTTATGCCAGGCCCAATAGGCAAGTTATATTTTTATGGTTGGGAGGGGTGGTTTCGTTATTGGCGGTAAATTGAGGTTATTACTAATGGTGAAGTTTAACTGATTTTCCAATTCTATCGGTCTAAAACCGACATTTTCCAATTTATTAGCGTCACTTACTCCCGGACCAAAGTGGCTATTAAAACTGGCCTGGTAAATCAGTAAATCGGTGCCTTTTACTTGGGGATACCGGTCAATAATTTCGTATGGGTCATCGCCGTGGCTCATATAGACCCCTTCCGATAAAAAGTGGGGTAGGCTATGGCCTTGCATATAGATATGCTCAATCGGTATATTAAGTATCTGTAAGACCAGCTTCATAAAGCCTACCGTACCCCAGCAACCATCAGTCCAGTGGCGGAGAAATAGAATCGGGTCGGTTGGGTCAGTGCCGGTGATCATTCTTGTAATTGGGACCGCCCCCCGGTAGTGCCAGATGTTGTTGTTAAAATCGCCCGAAGACAACTTTTTCGTATTAGAGGTCTCACCTACGTGACAAAAGTTCATGCCGCACCAGTAGATTACCCGGCCAATTGTATCGTATATGCTAACACCAATCAGGTCATTGTCTTTAAGGAATTGGAGCGAAAAAGATGGGTGGGTCGGTAAATTAGTCCACTTGATTTTGTAGCCGCCGTTGTAACCGACTGGTATAGGTCCGGCAAAGGTTGCGTTAGGGCCGGTTACCCACTCGTAGACCGTCCGGCTATCCAGTAAATTGCTTAACTCCAGCGGGCTATAATTTATCATGGACCATTTCACTTCTTTTGAAAGTTCAGTCCTCAAAGAATAAGCCAGGTAGTCCAGGTAGCCCGTAAGAGCATCCGACTTCGTTAATAGCGTAGCTGCTGTTGTGGGATCGTTCAGGTTCATTATGTTAAAGGGAAGGCTATAGTTTCCCGGATATACCGGTTTGACGGTCCAGATGGAGTCGAAAATATCCTGCAACCGAAATTTTAGAGGCGCAGGCCATACGTAGTATTTGATGACTATATTTTCGTCCTGCCAGACAATAGCATCCCGGACATTCTGATGCTGGTTCAACCAATCGTTAAGATTGGGAGGTGGGGTCGTATTAAAAATACTGTTAGCAATGGAAGGGCCGGTGTTAGGCTGGGTTATCTGGGGGGCGGGTCTTCCATTACCCTGTTGGGCTA